>CAZPCR010000372.1:0-3580 GCA_964585035.1 uncultured Anaerolineaceae bacterium | reverse complement strand
AATTTATTTCCAATTACTGACTTCCTCTTCCAGCGTCTTGACCAATTTCTCATATTTGTCGAGTGGGTCTTCACTCTCGCCTTCAAATGCAATGACATTTAATTGCACGGCCGCTTTTTGTTCATCTTCCTCAGAGAGCGATTGTTCGAGCAGCGGATGGATCAGGCTCTTCAGCAGTTCCATATGCCGGTGCATAACGCCGCTAAATTCGCTCGCCGCATAGATCACTTCCGTGCGGCTGGGTTGGTCCCCGTTTATCCATCGTTTCGCCGCTTCGGTAAGGATTTTGGATATCTCATGAATTTTTTCATATCCCTCGTGCATGTTTCCAACCGGACCTGAATTGGGGGGAAAACCATAATCTTCGAGTGCCTTCAACAGCACTTCCTCTTTCTTGAAATATATTGCTTCGAGATATTCATTGATGAAATTTCCGGCAAAGATGAAGAATCCCGGCCGGGCGGCTCTGCTTTGGCTTGCCGCAGCTAATCCGGTGCCGAATACGTCCAGGAAGCGTTCGACCAGTTCCTGATCGCTATGCAGTATTTTAATGATTCTCATGGTTGCCCCGGTGGATGGATGAATTGTTGCGTGGGAATGACCTCAAGGAAAGATTTTGTTTCCCAAATGTTTTGCATTCAATTAAAGTATATCATGCACCTTGTAAATGGATGGTCCCCGGTCGCCTAAATCGAAACACTCTGGCTATCGAGCCATGAGAAGTAACGGTTTACGGAGGAGAAATGAAAAGAGTATGTATTAGGTATTCGAGGTAAGATGATAAAATTAATCGAATTCCCTTTTCTTTTGGGGAAAACCTTCTTAATATTTATAATTTGCTGCGATTTTTATTATTCCAAAAGGAAACCTTGTTATGACACCCATCGCGATTACAGTTTCTAACCGTTACTATCCCCATGCTTCTTCCTGGCTGAGAGATCTTGCCCTGATTGTTATCGGTAGTTTGCTGATTGCTGTCCTGGCACAGATCAGCTTTCCGCTGCCCTTTACTCCTGTTCCTCTGACCGGCCAAACGTTTGGTGTATTACTTCTCGGCGCAGCCTTGGGTTCTAAGCGCGGTATTTCATCCATGCTTCTCTACATTATGGAAGGCGGCTTGGGCTTGCCCTTCTTCGCCGGCGGAGCGAGCGGATGGCATGTGCTTGCCGGCGCGACGGCCGGATACCTTATTGGCTTCGTCGTCGCGGCGTATGTTATCGGCCTGCTTGCCGAACGTGGATTGGAACGGACCGTACGTACTTCATTCCTTCCTTTCTTGCTCGGCAATCTGATTATCTATACCTTCGGAGTAACATGGCTTGCAATTCTACTCGGCAGTTTCAGCAAAGCCATTCTCGTCGGCCTTTTGCCATTTCTGATTGGCGATGTTATCAAGCTGGTTCTGGCAGCCCTCGCTTTACCTGCGGCGTGGAGACTGGTCAACTAAGGTTTCACTTTATTTATGAATCGCACCCAGCGCGATCTTCTTCGTGTGGATGCGGCAGATTACACGCATCTCGCGTCCTTGCTGCTCGTACGGATTTATGTTCGGCAAAGCTTCTTTCCGCGTTTTCCGCGCTCGTCCGCGTCCCCTTTATAGTAACTATCTGGCGACTGACTTATAAGCTTATAATGGAACCATGTTTATTGATGAAGCAGAGATACTCGTACGTTCAGGCAAAGGCGGCGATGGCATGGTGCATTTCCATCGCGAGAAATATGTTCCACGCGGTGGCCCCGATGGCGGTGACGGCGGCAGGGGTGGTGACGTCATCCTCGAAGTCAGGCTTTCGCTCACTACTTTGCAGCCCTTTCGCCATGTCTCACGCTATATCGCCGCCAACGGCAAAAATGGCGGCCCTAATGATATGTCCGGCAAATCTGCCGATGATTTGATTGTGCCTGTTCCGGCCGGCACTGTGGTATACGATGCGATCACCGGCGACTTGCTCGGAGATCTAACTACCGACCGTCAGCGTCTGCTCGTATGTAAGAGCGGGCGTGGCGGGCGCGGCAACCCGCACTTTAAAAGTGCTACGCATCAGGCGCCTCGCACTGCGGAGCGCGGTGAGCCTGGCGAAGAGAAGCGTCTCAGGCTTGAATTGAAGTTGATCGCCGACATCGGGCTGATCGGTGTCCCCAATGCGGGCAAATCCACCCTTTTGTCTGTCCTTACCAACGCGAAACCGAAAATAGCCCCCTACCCTTTCACGACATTGGAACCCAATCTCGGCGTTGCCGAAGTGGACGATGATAATTCCGTTGTCTTGGCCGACATTCCTGGTTTGATAGAAGGTGCCAGCGAAGGGATTGGTCTTGGCCATGATTTTTTACGCCATATACAGCGTACGCGCGTCCTTATCCACCTGCTTGATGGTCTATCGCCCGACCCGGTCGCAGATTACAGCCAGATTATGACCGAGCTTTCCCTCTTCGACCCGGACCTCGCCCGGAAACCGCAGATCGTAGCCCTGAACAAGATTGATCAGCCCGAAGTCCAGGCGCGCCTCGCAGAGATCACAAAGGCCATGAAAAAGAAAAAGGTCGAATTCATGACCATCTCGGCGCTTGCGCGCACGAATGTCCGTGAGTTATTGTTGATAGCCGTGGAGAAACTGGCAGAGACTCCAACATTGGAAGAATCCGCGCCGCCTCTGCCAATCTATCGCCCCAAAGAAGACCCCCGTGATTTCAAGGTCACACGCGATGGCGACCACGCCTGGCGTCTTACCGGCGTATCCATTGAACGTGCCGCCTCCATGACCTTCTGGGAACATGATGGCTCGGTTCGCCGCTTCCAGAAAATTATGGAAGCGCTGGGTGTGGACCAGGCCCTTCGTAAAGCGGGTATTAAAGAAGGCGATACAGTAGCCATCGGAAATTTTGAGTTGGATTGGCAGGAATAATGGTTGGCTTCGATTTCCTGGTTTGGAATTTGAAACCCTCTCTCAATTGAATCGCTTTAATGGGCTTTCACGACGTATGTCAGTGGATTTATCAACTGTCGTCTACGAGGAGAACCATCTTCGCGATAATTTTAAGCAACTAATCTCTTCGTCCTGCTCTCTACTTTCTTTTCTCTTTTTATCTCCGGTGAATTATTAAACTCTTAAGCCATCTTGAGCCGGTATCCCACCCCCGGTTCAGTGATAACATGCTGCGGTCTGGCAGGGTCCTTCTCAACCTTACGTCGCAGGTTGCTCACATTGACTCGCAGCAAATGGTTCTCGTCTTCATAGGCGATCCCCCACACGGTATGTAACAATTGGCGATGTGTGAGTACTTTCCCTGCATGTTGGACCAGCGCCCGCAGAATGTCATATTCCGTGGGGGTCAGAGAGATTTCATGCCCGTCCACGGAAACCATGCGGCTCGATAGGTCAACCGTCAAGTCGTCGCTTGTAAAAACCACCTGGCTGTCGGGCTGGGCCGAGCGGCGCAGAGCCACGCGGATGCGTGCCATTAACTCACCCGCGCCGAAAGGCTTGGTCAGGTAATCGTCCGCCCCGGCATCCAGGGCCGCTATTTTATCGCTCTCCTGCTCGCGCACCGAGACGACGATGATGGGGATTTGCGTCCA
>CAZPCR010000371.1:2382-3597 GCA_964585035.1 uncultured Anaerolineaceae bacterium | reverse complement strand
TGCCGGCCGACCAGTTCACACATACCCTCATCCCCAATCCGGCGACGCTGGAGAATTTCCGCAACCTGTTTTCGTTCGACCTGAACTTCCCACGCCTATTCCTGATCAGCACCGGTATCGCGTTGATGTCAGTAGTTGGTCAGTTGTTCACATGCGCCATGGCAGCCTTCTGCTTTGCAGTGGTCAAATTCCGTGGTCGCAATTTGCTCTTCACCCTGCTGCTCGTCACACTTATGGTCCCGGACCAGGTCACGCTGATCCCCAACTTTATCATTTTCAGATGGCTGCACCTGGTGGGAACCAGTGTGCCTCTCTGGCTGCCTGCATTCTGGGGAGGGGCCTTCGGGACCTTTTTATTGCGCCAATATTTCCTGACTTTGCCGCGCGAACTGGTGGATGCTGCCCGTGTAGATGGTGCTTCTCTCTGGGATATCTTTTGGCGCATTTACCTGCCACTTGGAAAACCGGCTCTGGCAGCACTGAGCATTTTCACATTTCAGGGAGCGTGGAATGACTTGCTGCATCCACTGGTCTATATGCCAAATGTACCAAACACCACTCTAACTGTCGGGCTGGCTTTTTTCCAGACCCAACTCACCCAGGGCGGCCGATATACGGTGCTGATGGCCGGTGCATTGCTCAGTATCCTGCCGCTCATCATCGTGTTCTTCTTCGCCCAAAAGCTGTTTGTAGAAGGTATTGCTCTAAGCGGCATGAAACGCTGAAAGGGAATTTTATGACCAAGATTGTATTTATCGGGGCAGGCAGTTTGGGTTTTACGAGCGAGCTCGTGCGCGACGTTCTAACTTTTCCGCTATTGGAAGATTCCCTCATCTCGTTGATGGATATCAACGCGGAACGGCTCGAATGGGCGAAGAAGGGTGTCGAAAAATTGATCGCGGCAGGCAACCGTCCGGCAAAAGTGGAAGCGACACTCGACAGAGCCGAGGCACTCAAAGGCGCAGATGTTGTCCTAACCACCATTCTCGCGGGCAGTACGGAAATCTGGCGACATGATATTGAGATCCCAAAGAAATACGGGGTGGACATCAACGTGGGCGATACGCGCGGGCCCAGCGGCATATTCCGCTTTCTGCGTACGATAAACCCCATGCTGGATATCGTGCGTGACATGGAAAAATATTGTCCGAATGCTGTGTTGTTGAATTACACCAACCCGATGGCGATGTTGTGTGCTGCTCTGCAACGGCAGAC
>CAZPCR010000371.1:0-2282 GCA_964585035.1 uncultured Anaerolineaceae bacterium | reverse complement strand
AAACGCCCCGACCTGATCGAAAAATATTGCACACACGGCACCGGCTGGAACCCAGGTGAATACGCTTATATCCTGAAGGAATACCAGCACAACGAAGCTACATGGAAAGTGCAGGTCAAGGAGAGGCTCGCTCAAACCCTCACGCCAGGTGACTTGCAGCGGGAATATGAATATGCCGCCTATATCATTAACGCACTCAAAGGCGGCGAGATGTTCAAATTCAATGGCAACGTTCAAAACACAAAACTCATCACCAACCTGCCCGAAGGTGCGTGCGTCGAAGTGCCGGTCCTGGTTGACAAGGCCGGTTTCCATGCAATCCACGTCGGCGCGCTCCCCGCTGAATGTGCGCTGCTCACGCAACTTTCCAGTGGAATCGAAGAGATGGCAATCACCGCATCCATATCGGGCGACCCGACGATGGTGTATCGCGCCATCGCTCACGATCCATTGACGGCGGCCGTGCTATCGCTGGCGGAAATCCGGCAGATGACCAATGAACTCTTCGCGAAACACAAGGAGTATCTGCCTCAATTTAAACATCATGCGGTTTAAGGATTTTCTGCCATTATGTCTAATTCTGTTCCTAATTCTCCCTGCCTGTGGCATAAATCAGGATGAAGGTCGGACCCCTTCCTCCCCCCGCCTTGAAATGCCGCCAAAAGGTGCTTTAACAAACCTCATGACAACGCCTGTTTCCCTTACTAAGAACTGGTGGCATCCCACGATTGGACTAAGCTGGCAGTGGCAAATCGGGAATAACGATATTGATACATCCGTCGAAGCCGATGTCTATGATGTGGATTTATATGTGGACCAATCCATTATCGACGAACTACATGCCAAGGGTCGCAAGGTCATTTGTTACATCAGCGTGGGATCCTGGGAAAATTGGCGACCGGATAAAGATAAATTTCCACCCGAGGTGCTGGGCAAGGATTACGAAGGATGGCCGGGTGAAAGGTGGCTGGACGTTCGCCAGATCGATAAACTCGCGCCCATCATGCTTGGCCGCCTTGACTTATGCAAGTCCAAAGGCTTCGATGCCGTTGAACCAGACAACATGGAAGTCCATGGCAACGATACCGGCTTCCCGCTTACATATCAAGACCAATTAAAATATGCTCTCTGGCTGGCGGACGAAGCTCACAAACGCGGACTTGCCATCGGTGAAAAGAACGCACCTGACCAGGTAAAGGATCTGGTCGAACATTTCGACTTCGCCATTACCGAAGATGCCTTCTACTATATTTGGCCTGAAGACATGCTGCCTTTCATCACTTCCGGCAAACCTGTATTCGCTGCAGAATATACCGACCTAGGCGGCGATTTTGAATCCTTTTGTCGCAAATCAAAGGAACTTAAATTCAGCACCATCCTCAAAAACAGAGGCCTGGACGCCTGGATACGAAATTGTCCATAGAACCCCTCTTACTTCCAGTGAGGGCAAACCCTGAAATTCGAAACCTAAATTATGAAATCTATTTCCATCGGCAAACTCCGCGGACTTCAACAAATCTCCTCTACACGAGGTACCTTCACCGCTCTGGCGCTTGACCATCGCCAAAATTTGCGTAAAGCCAATCCGGGGTTCGTGAACGATGAAGAACTCTCACGTTTCAAACTGGATGTGATTTCCACACTGGCGGCCGAAGCAACAGCCGTTCTGCTTGACCCGGAAGTTTCCGCCGCGCAAGCCATTGCTCAACATGCTATCCCCAACAATTCGGGACTGGTTGTGGCGCTTGAGTCAACAGGTTATACAGGCAACGCGACCTCACGCCAGGCCCAGATCATCCCTGGCTGGTCGGTTGAGAAAGCCAAACGAATGGGCGCAAGTGCCGTCAAGCTGCTGGTCTATTACCACCCCGATTCGTCCACTGCCAAGGAAATCGAAGACTTTATATTAAAAGTTGCCGAGGAGTGCAGAAGATCCGACCTTGTGCTAATGCTCGAGCCACTTTCCTATTCGCTTGATGAAAACCGGAAGTTAACATCGGAAGAAAAACATTATGTCGTTATTGAAACGGCGAAGCGCCTGAGCTCGCTCAACATTGATATCCTCAAGGCGGAATTCCCGCTCGATGTGAACGACAAGGATGAATCCAAATGGATGAAAGCGTGTGAAGAAATCTCCAAAGCATCCATCACTCCGTGGATTCTCCTATCAGCTGCCGTGGAATACGAAACCTTTGTGCGTCAGGTAGGCGTTGCATGCTCGGCAGGTGCAAGCGGGATTGCCGTGGGGCGCGCCGTGTGGCAGGAAGCAGTCATGCTGAATG
>CAZPCR010000370.1:0-3617 GCA_964585035.1 uncultured Anaerolineaceae bacterium | reverse complement strand
GGAACAGGCAAAGATCGTTGTCGATAAAAGCACTCTGTTATCAAATTGCATGGAACAGGACTTGAGTTCGCAAGGCGGAGTCCAATGGATCGAGTGTAATTCAAAATCCTTTAACATAGTGTTTTCCGATGACATAGTCGAACGGATAACTTTAAGCCCATCAGATCTGAATGTTGAACAACTGATCCAACGATATGGAACTCCAGATACTGTAGGGGTAATTATTGGAAGCTTACCAGATGAAGCATCGAAGTCGAAAGGGATATTGGTTTACAATAACATTCAAGCTGTTATTACGCTGATCGAAAAACCTGGTAACAAATACGATATCACCCCAGAAATACAAGTCGAGGCGATAACTTTCAATAGTGATAAAGAGCAAGGAAGTATAAAAGCAAAGGTTGTTGATGGTTGGAAAGGCTATGGCATCTATTCGCCGTAGCCCTTTGTAAATAATAAGCTTGTTTTGTTATCAAGCAGTGTGTACGCTTTTTATATATCCACTTGGCTTATCAACGGACCATACCGAGATGCGACCATCGCTGCGCACTCCGTATGCTTCGCGATCGCCAAAGAACGGCTAGCACCAAGAAAGGCACTTGGTATCTACAACAATGACACCTGAACAGATAAAGTCATGCTTTACTCTGCCCTTACAGTGCCTTCGGCGAGTACGACGTCGCCGTCACGTAGTCGATGAGTGGGAGGAACATAGGTGTAACGGATCGCCCCATTGGGACAAGTGTCCACGCATTTCTTGCATCCCTTACACGCCTCGTCATTCGCGACACGCGCATGGCGATGATTGAAAAAGATTATTTTCCCAAGAACACCGTTTGGACAGGTCTCCACACATTTCCAGCAGGCCTGGCATTTCCCGCGGTCGAGCTCAATGAACTTGGTGCTCGTGTGACTCCGTGCGCGTGCGCGTGATCGTGAGCGTGAGTGTCGCATGGATTTCAAAATTCCTTTCCGGTGTTGATATAACAATCTGGTTTGGGGGCGATCATGCGTGGCTCTTGAACAAGCGCGTGCATTGGCTCCATATCCAGGGGAGATGAAGGTACAAATGCAGACCGAGCACAAGGCACATTGCGCTCCCGGCAACTCCATGAATCCGATGAACCATAAACTGAAGATGTGATGTGCCCTGCGAGGCAGAGTGCTCATCCATGATCGCGGTGAAAACAACCATCCCCAGGAGAATAAAAAGGAGAAAGTCTATCATCAGATGCGTTCGGGGCTTCACACCCTTAATGACCATTGACCCTCCGTTTTAGACGCAGCTTACCTGTCCCCATCAGTCCCGCACAAAAAAGATCTTTCATAGCACCATACAGCTCCGCATCGGATAATCCGAAAGACTTCAAGCGAGGGCTGTCAAAGAGGTTAATTGCCAATTCAAGGAATACGGCTTGAACGAGTTGTTGGTTCAGGTCGGTCCGAATCCGTCCCTGGCGCTTGGTGGCGGCAAAAAGATGCTCAAATAACCCGCTCAGTGTAGAGACACGTACCTCCTGGACGGATTTATAAACGTCGGGATAGAGGCGCTTCAATTCATCCATTTGGGCAAATGCGTCGGCGCGCGGCAGGACGCTTAAGCCTTCCCCTATCTGATCAAGGACCTTCTCCCCATCTTCATTCGGATTCCGTTTGAGATCCGCCAGACCATCCTTAAAGACCTGCTCTACACGGAGAAATGCATCGCGAACGAGCTGCTTTTTTCCTTCGAAGTGGCGATAGACGGTGACACGGGTCACGCCCGCGCGGTAGGCCACTTCATTGAGGCTGGATTTGGCAAGGCCCCTCTCAGAGAACACTGCCAAGGCAGAGAGCAGGATCTTTTCCCTGGTCTGGTCTTCGTTTTTAGTCATGATACAATAGTATCATGTTTTGTATCATTTGTCAAACTCAGCGACCGGGTTATACCTTCCCATACTGCGGCCAAATCTCAAATAAGCTATACTCCACATTAATTCTTCACTACCTAAGACAGCCTATAATGAAGTATTCATTCCATCAAATCTGACTTTGAGTATTTTGCTTTCAGCATCTTTTAGGTGAGGAATAGAAATCTACTTATGGAACTCCCCATCCTTGATTGCCGGCTTTACTACATTGGTATTTTCATAGCCAGCTTTATACCTCTTATGTAGCTAAGAGAAAAAACCAACATGGTCCTAGCATGAATATTCAGCTTTTCATCAATTCTGGTCGGATCGTTTATATCAACTTTATTCGTTCTTGGAATGGAAGATTATCTCGGATCCGCTATTTTTCACAGTTCAAACTTCGAAAACGAAATTGATAAAACAGGAATCTGGTCAGTATTAATCTCAATAGCCATTCCAACGATAATTGTTATGATCCTTCTGAAATCATTTGAGCATTTAAAAATGGCCAGGAGATAATGGTCTGAATGATTGGTAAAGTAACCTTTCTAAAAACTCTCAAATCTATCTTATTTTCAGTGCTTATCTTTGGAAGCTGCTTTTTTTCCGCTATCTATCTAGCAGATTTCTTTTCGAGAACATTTATGTGCGGGAACTCATTCGAGGACAGGATAACTTCTCCGAACGGAAAATACCAAGCCGTTACTTTTTTGAGAGATTGTGGAGCAACAACAGCCTTTACCCCTCAAGTAAGTATTCTACCGGTCGGAGCCAAATTACCCCATCAGAATGGCAATGTATTTGTTGGCAGTTATGGGGCAACATTTACCAAGGCCAAATGGATATCTGACACACATTTAGTTATAAAATATAGACTTTACAATAAAGGATCACCTACTTTAATGGTTACTACCAAGTACGATATATTAATCGAATATCAAGTAGTTAAGGGAGGACAGTAACAAATAGCGTGAGAATCAATCAGAATCACTTTTTTTTATGGTTGCATCTGCGGCTGGTGCAAGAAGTGACCGACCCACAGCGCCATCCACGGGATACGCTTCGCGAACGCCAAACCGTTAGCCCCTAGATAATTCAAATATTCAGGATTAACCATGATAAAACCCGCTTCAATTCGTAAGCCTCAAGTATGTGTTTTAGGTAGTGCTGAACCTGGTTCTACTGCATATGATTTAGCCGGAGAAGCTGGGACCCTTTTGGCTCATTATGGGATTACTGTCATCAGTGGTTGCGGAAGCCCCGCAACACGAATAGCAGCGGAGCGTGCAGTCAGTGCTGGTGGTTTGGTACTAAGCATCATTCCACCCGATGAGATGCCATCTGCTGACTGGCCTGCAACGATTGTTATTCCATCCGGCATCGGTGACGCTCGAAACTTGCTGATGGCACTCGCAGGAGATGCTTGCCTTGTTATTGGCGGTCGTGCGGGCACTATTTCTGAAGTTTCATTAGCCTGGTTGCATAAACGCCCGTTATTACCCCTCGTCGGTCATGGTGGATGGTCAAATAACCTTCCGTCAAATCCGCCAGATGAACGCAAGAATTCTCCAATTTTGCCCTGGAGTTCAATTCATGAACTTGAATCTCAACTTCGACAACTTGGGCTCATTCAGAATAAGTAAAATGTAAATAATATATGCAGGCGAACAAAGCCTGCACTGGATGCTGGAGTACAAGGCAGCTTTTCGAGTTTTTTCTTCTCCC
>CAZPCR010000369.1:0-3624 GCA_964585035.1 uncultured Anaerolineaceae bacterium | reverse complement strand
GCAATCAGATATGGTCAGCGCGGGTAAGATCGAGTATGTAGACGATATGGAGAAAGCCGCTATCCAACTTCGTACATTTATTGACAAGATAAGTACTGCCTCACGAGGTTATTCAGGCTTGTTTGATGCGGTCAAGATCAATGAGAAGGAGTTGGAGCAACTTTATAACTTTGATCTGGCATTTTTTGATCTTGCCGATCAAATCGGTCATGGACTCGACAATGTCGAAGCCAGTATGGGTGATGATAATGCACTTCCCGCAGCGATCCGCAACCTTACAACACTGGGTCGCCAGGCTGTGGATACGTTTAACCGTCGAACTGAAGCTTTTACAGGAAGTGGAAAATAACTTATAATAATAAATGCGAGGCATGCACATCCTCGCATTTATTGTTAAATCGATCAATATGTGGCATAAATACTTAAATGCATCCAATGTAAACGAAGTCATCAATACCCTTAATGATATGGGCGATCGCGCCCGCATCGTTGCGGGCGCCACCGACCTGATCCTTGAACTCGAGCGCGGCGCTCGTAAAGGGATCGAAACTCTAATTGACATTACACGCATACCTGGTCTAGACGATATCCAAGCTGACGAAGATGGATTTATTCACCTGGGGCCATTAGTCACACATAATCAATGCGTCGCGTCAAAACTCATCGGCGAAAAAGCTTATCCGTTAGCACGTGCCGCCTGGGAAGTAGGCGCACCTCAAATCCGTAATCGCGGCACTATTGCAGGTAACCTGATTACCGCCTCACCAGCCAATGACACCATCACACCTCTGATGGCACTGGGGGCATCGGTTACACTTGCGTCTACCCGTGGAGAACGGCAAGTCACTTTACATGACTTTTACATCGGAGTTCGTAAAACCGTTATGCGACCTGATGAGATGCTGGTCGACATCTCATTTCCTGGCATGACGAAAGATCAACAGGGAACGTTTATCAAACTTGCACTACGCCGTGCGCAAGCAATATCACTGATTAATATTGCTTTTGTCCTGACATTGAAACGGGGCAGTGTAACATCCGCATCGATAACTCTCGGAGCAGTGGCTCCGACGATAATCCATGCTTCGAGTACTGAGTCCTACCTGCTTGACAAAAAACTTACGGATGACGTAATTACTCAGGCAGCTGAATTAACAATGAATGCCAGCCATCCCATTGACGACATTCGTAGTTCAGCTGCTTATCGGCGTGAAACCCTAAAAGTGATTGCCGCCCGCGGATTACGATCTATCCGTGAGAAAACGGAAAGAGATGGATTTCCACGCAAGCCAGTACTGTTATGGGGAAAGGAAAAATCATTCGCCGTTTCAGCCAAAGCAAACAGAAGTCACCCAACGGAATCCTTGGATCAGAAGCCGGAGAAATCCGACATCCATACAAAGATAAATGGCAATCCGTACACATTTACCAGCGGTCAGGATAAAACCTTACTTCGGTTGCTTCGGGAAGAAGGATCGCTTACAGGAACCAAGGAGGGCTGCGCCGAAGGCGAGTGTGGCGCCTGTACGGTTTTTCTGGATGGCAAGGCTGTTATGTCATGCCTCGTCCCTGCGCCACGTGCCCATAATGCGGAAATTGTTACAATCGAAGGTTTGGCAACAGGTGATAAGCTACATCCTGTGCAACAAGCATTCGTGGACGACGGTGCGGTTCAATGCGGATATTGCACGCCAGGGTTTATCATGTCGGCTGCTAAATTATTGGAAGAAAACCCCAACCCCACCAGAGACGATATTGAACAGGCGATTACTGGCAATTTGTGCAGATGCACAGGTTATTACAAGATCGTACAGGCTATTGAAGACGCATCTTTGGTAACAACCTGAGAGGATCGATGACAAAATACTCGACTTTTCAACAACGTAGAAGTGTAACAAAAAGCGAAAACCAACCCCACCCGGTATGGCGCGGTATTGGATGCCTGCTTATATTGTTTGTCCCGGTCTTGTCTTATTTTCTTGCAGCCGCTACCGTCCAACTTACCGTCGATCAAAATTGGCCGATGCCGTATCAATTAATGGGATATCCTGTTATACCGGTTCTGCTTTGGAAAGATATTGGGATTGTTCCATTTCTTTCTTTTATTCAAAGCCAGAATAATCTCTACGCCATACTGGCAATTACCTTTATCTACATTGTTATCTTTAGTGCATTGTTTTCGTTTGGGTACGCATTTCTTTATAGATTCATAGGCCCATCACGCTATGGTCCAATGGATGCTCCTCCGCCCAAAGTCAAAGTCAAACGTTATACTCGATAAAGCTGAGATACCGTGAAACAATTTCACGGTTTCTCTATTTCAACTCTCACCCTGGGATGGCTCATCATCCATTTCAAGTCCATCGAATTGCTCATCAGACTGAGATTGTTCTACCTCTGGCCACTCAGTTTCTCCCCGTTGAACTTCCCCCTCTCCCTCAGGTTCGCCTTTATCTGACTCAACCCGAGACTCGTCATTTACCTCATTGGCACCCTCTTCTTCACTCGACTTCGAATCATTATCGTCTGGATCAGCATTTTCCTCTGATTCGTTTTCTTCTTGCGGCACTTCAGTCTGTTCTATCGAATCATCTGCCTTGTCTTCGTCCGATTCCTCTTGCTCTTCCCTATTATCGTCTGCATGGTCGCCCTTCTCTTCCTCGGATTCTTCTTCATCCGTTTTTTCCGATTCATCCCCATCCCCTATCTTCTCGATCGCTTCAAGCTGATTAGTTTCTTTCTCTTCTATTTCTCCGGGTTCTTCAGGCTCTTCCTTTTCATTTGACACACCTTCTGCAACTTTTACATTGCCAAACTCACTCTCAGAATTAGGTTCAGCACCGTGCAAATTCGAGTCGCTCGCAACCGCTTCTCCAATATTCGTGTCCCGATCATCCTCTTCCGATGACTCGGTCTTAACTCTCTGATTCCAGCTTGAGACAACATGATCATATACATTGGGCTTCTCTTTTTGTAATAACTTCATGAAGCTAGCATATAACTGAAAAGCTTTTGTGTCAGTTCCTGCCCGTTGCCCCAACTCTTTATGGACCGCGCTTAACATTGCCAGCGCTTCGTCCGCTGAAAGGTCGTTCGCTTCAATTTTGGAAAATAAAAGTTCCAACATCCCTTGTGGACCGGAATCACGAAAAAGATCATTAAATTCAGGTATAGACATTCACACCTCGTAGCACACGAATATACTCCAGCCTTTGTAAAAGGGCAATTGCAAGCGTTGTATAATAAAGAAACTATTCGGTATTTTGGTATTATGGAGAAAAATATGCCAGTAATTGGACAATCCCTACCTCGTATAGATGCGCGCAGCAAGGTTACGGGTCAGACTGAGTATTCTGGGGACCTAATGATGAAAGATATGCTATATATGAAAATTTTGTTCGCTGACCGGCCCCATGCCCGCGTTAAAAACATCAACACTGGAGATGCTCAATCGGCACGTGGAATGGTTGCTATATATACTGCACGAGATCTACCGTTTAATGAATATGGTTTGCAAATTCCTGATCAACCGGTATTGTGCGGGCCTGGTTCATCGAAACCTTATACTGACATCGTGCGTTTCATAGGCGACCAGGTAGCAGTTGTCGTTGCACAAAGCGAAGC
>CAZPCR010000368.1:0-3627 GCA_964585035.1 uncultured Anaerolineaceae bacterium | reverse complement strand
ATGCATCCACTGCCTGCCGACCGTGATGTCGAAGTGACCAGCGAAGTGATGGATGGACCTCACTCGGTCGTTTTTGATGAAGCTGAAAACCGCCTGCACGCGCAAAAAGCCGTCATGGCGTTGACGATGTCTTAATGTTGAAAGGATAAGATTATGGCGAAAAAAATTGCCGTTATTGCCATTGGCGGAAATTCCCTTATTAAGGATACCAAACATCAATCCGTTGAAGACCAGTACGATGCTGCTACGGAAACGTGTGTTCATATTGCCGATATGATTGAAGCTGGTTACGAGGTGATCATCGGTCATGGGAATGGTCCACAGGTCGGCTTTATCTTGCGCCGTTCTGAGATTGCCGCCAAAGCCGAAGGGATGCATGAAGTCCCCTTGGATGTATGTGGTGCGGATACGCAGGGGGCAATTGGATACTCGCTGCAACAAAACCTGCAGAACGAATTACGCCGCCGTGGAATTAATAAATCGGTGGCAACCATTGTGACTCAAACGCTGGTAGACCGGGAAGATCCTGCTTTTAAGAATCCGACGAAGCCGATTGGCGGATTCATGGATGAGGCAGAAGCGAAACGCCGAGAAAAAGAAATGAAATGGAATGTGGTGGAAGATGCAGGTCGCGGTTGGCGTCGCGTGGTGGCATCACCTCTCCCGAAAGAAATTGTTGAGATCGATGCTATCAAAGCATTAATCAATGCCGGAGTTATAGTGATCTCCACTGGAGGAGGCGGAATACCCGTCATACGCAACGATGCCGGTGATCTGGAAGGCGTCGCGGCAGTGATAGATAAAGACTTCGGTTCCAGTTTGCTAGCAAACAACGTCAATGCTGAGTTGTTTGTTATATCAACGGCGGTCGAAAAAGTCGCACTCAATTTCGGCAAGCCTGATCAAAAACCCCTCGACAAACTGACTGTTACTGAAGCGAAGAAATATCTGGCGGAAGGCACTCATTTCGCTAAAGGCTCCATGGCGCCTAAAATACAGGCGATTATTCGCTTCATTGAAGGTGGAGGGAAGAGGGCATTGATTACCAATCCAGAGAATATTGGGCGTGCCTTGAAAAGCGAGACGGGTACGTGGGTTTTACCCTAATATAAATCATTGGCGGAGGTCGATTGAGGGGCCTCCGCCAATTCTTGATTTAGAACATAATTTTACGTTTATACGATATTCGTGAATCTCGAGGATTATTCTTTTTAGCGATAATTTTATGAAAGCCCTTCGTCAACGCTTCTCTGCATTAATAGATTCTCCCTTTGCACCTTCGGTCCTGTTGGCGCTTTTGACTGTATTTGCTTATGGATTACTCATTCCACAGCTGGGCTTTTATTGGGACGAATTACCGATATCCTGGATCAGGTATGAACTTGGCCCCGAAGCGCTGACTCGCTATTTCTCAACCAACCGGCCGGTCTGGGGATTGCTTTATCAATTGACCACGCGCATATTGCCGCAGGTCCCCATTTATTGGGAGGTCTTTGCATTATTCTGGCGATGGATGACGGCTCTGTTGGTTTGGGGTATCGTTCGAGAACTCTGGCCCGGTCGTCGGCAATTCGCCCTTGTCGTTAGTATGTTCTTTCTCTTATATCCGGGTTTCAATCAGCAATGGACATCACTGCTCTATAGTCATTTTTTCATTGTCCTCTGCTTCTTTTTGATTTCATTCCTGTGCATGATCTGGTCGTTCCGGTATCCACAATTGTTTTGGCCGTTTGCAGTTTTTGCAATATTATTCTCTATTTTAAATTTGTGGATGATGGAATATTTCTTCGTCCTTGAGCTTTTCAGGCCCTTTGTAATTTTTTATTTCATATTTTCAGTCGCAAATGAACGGAGGATTTGGCCGTCGATCCGCCGTACGGTTCTATTATGGATTCCTTACCTTATCGTTTTCATGGCCGATGTTTATTGGCGGTTGTTTGTCTTTAATAATCAGATCTACAAGCCGGTTTTGATTACTAACTTAAAGTCATCGTTGCTTATTACGATTTGGGAATTGTTAAAGACAATATTTGGGAACCTATACCAGGTAAGCATTGGCGCATGGTTGCAAATCATTCATATTTCCACCTCTGATGTGGGTGGCCTGCGTACTACTATATTTTATTTTGCGATAATCATTTTTGCTGGCTTGTTAGCAGCCCTTTTCCTGTTTGGAAATCATCATCCTGATGAAATCAAAAATCATTCGAGATTTTGGCCTATAGGCTTGGGGCTGATTGCTTTAGTGACGGCGGGTGGTCCTTTCTGGCTGGCCGGACTGGATATCACACTGGCTTTTCCTGCCAACCGATTCACCCTTCCCTTTATCCTCGGTGTCAGTCTTCTGATGGCGGGTATGTTGGAGTTTGTGCCAACCCGCATACGGTGGGGGATAGTCGTTCTTATGATTTCACTTGCGGCAGGAAGGCAAGCCTTATGGGCGGATGCCTACCGGCGCGATTGGACGACGCAGAGAGCCATGTTCTGGCAAATGATCTGGCGCGCTCCGGGTATCGCACCGGATACTATCGTTTTGTTGAATGAAGGCCAGTTTCAATTTTATGCGGATAATTCCCTCACCGGCGCCCTGAACTGGATTTACGATCCGAATAATCGTTCAAGCGGAATGGATTATGTTTTGTTCTATCCGACTTCGCGCCTGGGCGGTACTCTATCGTTGCTGGAGCCAGGGCAATCAGTTAGATACGACTATATATCCGAAGTATTTAATGGGAATACTTCACAGACTCTGGCATTTTATTATCAACCGCCGGGCTGTCTTCGTTTGCTTGATCCCAAAATTGATTCTGATAATCACTTAATACCCGATGACACTTTAATGAGAGAGTCGGCAGCATTATCCTCATCGGCTTGGATAACGCTTGACCCTGCTGGGCGTATGCCAAAAATCTATAACCCCGAACCGATCCATGGTTGGTGCTATTACTTCGAACAAGCCGATCTTGCCCGTCAGCAAGGTGATTGGGAACGTGTGGGAAAGTTGGGCGACGAAGCGTTTAATTTGACGGATTATCCCAACGATCCGGTGGAACGATTTGTTTTTATTGAGGGATATGCTCATTTAGGTGATTGGGAACGTGCGAAAGAACTGGCGATTCAATCTTATAAAGTTTCACCCAATTACGTCGGGCCGCCCTTATGTAAATTGCTGGATCGAATCGATCATGAAGTGCCTGCAGGTAATGGAAAGGAAAGTAGTCTGAACGACTTGGATACGAAGTTTTCCTGTTTGCCGTAAAATGCATTATGTAAGTTTTTTCACGAATTACAAATGCCTGTGATAGAATCGTCCAGACAAATTTGAAAGGAGGCTTCTTTACCCAAATCAAGACTGTGTCGTTTTGGTCCGAACTATTTTTAATAAAAATAAAAAGGAGTTGAAGAAAATGAGCAAGACAATTTTGCATGTTGCCGTATTAACTATGGCCTTGGCGTTGATTTTGTCAGCTTGTGGCCCCGCCCAAACGAGTACTACCGCGCCGGCAAATACTGCTGCCCCTGCTGCACCTGCAGCAACCGACACGGTTGCCGCACCTGCCGCTCCTGCAGCAACCGACACAGCTGCAGCACCGGCCGCTCCTGCGCAGGTTCAAATTCCCGATATCG
>CAZPCR010000367.1:0-3644 GCA_964585035.1 uncultured Anaerolineaceae bacterium | reverse complement strand
CGAGCACAACGACCTTCTTCCCCGCCCGGGCCAGGTAAGCCGCGGCTATAAGTCCGTTATGCCCCCCGCCGATAATGATTGCATCATATTGATTGGATGTCATGGATCATTCCTTTTAACCATGGACGGTCATTTCCCAACTTAATACATCGCCTTCAATATGTTCCTTTATTCCCAACTGCTCCATCATATACATGGCCTGGGCTCTATGATGCATGCTGTGCGTGATGATATGGGCAATGGTTCCACCAAAGGTCTTCTTTTGCGGCGGGTTGTCCAGCACATCTGTAAATACATCGTCCCAACGGTCATCCCGGGCTATTTTCCTTGAGATCACGGCCAGATCGTCACCTGCTTCCCTTAACCGGGCCATCAATCCATCTAGGGTGCGCGGCTTGGCCATCAGCTCGCCGCGAGACCGAACCGGGCGCTCATATAAAAGGTCATTCCAGGTTTCCATAACCTGGACGATATGCACGAAACAATCACGCAGGGTCCGGCTGTCCACATCGAAAGGCCTATCCAGCTGGGAATCGGTCAATGGTTTTGATTGAATAAGGAGCTGATTTGTGGACCAGACATCATGAGCCAACAGGCGATCAAGCAAATCCATGGTTGTTCCTTTGATTAAACAGAGATCACTTCTTCTTCCACTCAAGTTAATAAGACGGTAGTTTCATCCTATTCGCACGAGTGTACATCGTCAAAAACAGCGATGTATGCTAGAATTTTAATGTGAAAGTTCGTGATGTAATCAAATTTATCGAAGCAGATGGTTGGTATTTGGTAGTCACTAAAGGAAGTCACAGGCAGTATAAACATTCTACCAAACCTGGCCGCGTGACCATTGCGGGTCATCCCAGCCATGATCTGGCTCCGGGAACACTGAACAGTATTTTTAAACAAGCACAAATTAAGATATCAGAGAGCAAGAGGTAACCATGTATCGCTATCTTATCGTAATCGAAAAAGCAAAAGGCAACTATTCTGTCTATTCTCCCGATTTACCCGGCTGCGTCGCAACAGGCAAGACACGCGAGCAAGCAGAAAGAAATATGCACGAAGCTGTTGAAATGCACATCCAAGGATTAATTGAAGACAAACTACCGATCCCTAAAGGTGTCGCATCTGCGGAATATATTGCCATCCCTGCGTGAAATTCCTTTCGCCTTCGCTTTTACAGTCCTCGTTGATAAAACGGGGACTTTGTTTTTGATTCGAAATCTTCACATTTCCGCCAATGGCTATTTCTCTATTCTCTATTCTCTATTCTCTGCTCTTTTACTTCTTCTTCCACTCAGGCTCATAGAACGGCAACTTCACTACTTTGGCAGGCGCATGCTGCCGGTGATGCTCCACCGTCACTTCCAGCCTCACGTTCGTCCCCACCGCGTAATAAGGTTTTTGCAAATGAGCCAAAGCGATATATTTCTTAAGCAGCGGCGACCATGCCGCCGTCGAAGCATATCCCACCTGAACATTACCAACGAACACAGGCAGGCTGGCGCGGATGGCCATGCCGGGGATCTGCGGCGGCAAACCCACGTCCGCGAATAGACGCTCCATGCCATTCCATTCCACCTCAAGTCCCATTAACTTCCACAGTGAGCCTTCCTTCTTCTCGCGTTCCAGAGCGCGGCGCCCCACGAAATAACCGTGCTTGTCGAGGTTTACCGCCCAGTCGAGTCCCAACTCGAACGGCGACGACTTCTGCGGCTCGATCCAGGCATAGCTCGTGGAGGTGTAATCCACTTCGATCATGAACAACCCAGCCTCCACACGCGCCATATCCATCGCCAGGATGCCTACCGGAGCGATGCCGTAATCTTGACCTGCTTTCATCAATAAGTCCCAGACGCGGAGCGCATATACGGCGTCCATCCAGATCTCATAACCGAGGTCACCCGTATAGCCAGTGCGTGAAATGGTGATCGGGATATCGCCCAACTTGTTTTGCATAAGACGAAAATATTTAAGGCCATCCACCGAAGACTCGCAGCAGCGGTTCAAAACAGCGCGCGTGTTGGGTCCCTGAAAACTGAGCGCCGCCACTTTGTCTGTAACTTCTGTGACATCCACCTGCAAACCAACCGAGTTCATGGAAAGCCAGCGCAGGGAGGGATCGGCAGACGTCATGCGATACGTAGTCTCATCCAGGCGCGAGATAGTGCCGTCGTCGATCATTTTGCCTTCGTCGTCGCACCACGGCGTGTAATAGACCTGGCCGACCTTCAGCTTGTCCATATCGCGTGTCACAACCCGGTTCAACAAGCAGCCGGCATCGGGTCCCTTGACGATGTACTTCATCAACGGCGTCACATCGATCAAAGCTGCCGCGTTGCGGATGGCCCAATACTCGCGGTCGAGTGTCAGGTCATACGAACCCGCGACGAGGTACCCCGACCAGCGCCGCCAGTTCTGCGGTAGGCAGAGTCTGGATGTCCGTTCATGGAAGGGAGTTCGTTTTAATTCAAGCATTGCTTATCTTTGAATATTCCGCCGGCGCGAAGAATACCAACACCGTCAGATCCTCTGTGATCGAATGGAAGCGATGTTCGACGCTCTTCGCCACATAAACTACGGAGCCAGCCTGCATGTCGCGGTCTTCACCTGCAATTTCGATCTTTGCTACGCCGCTCACCACGTAATAGACCTCATCTTCTGTATGCGGTGATTGAGGATCTTCGCCACCCCTGGGAAGATGGTAGAGACCCATGCTCAGGTCAGGCACGCGCAGGAATTCAAGATACAATTTTCCGTTTTTCGAATGCTGGTCGATCAATTGAGTGAGTTCAAACGCTTGCATAGTCTCTCCCAAACAGCAGGGCGCAATGATAATCTACCTTACCTGTTCTCTATTCTCTATTCTCTGTTCTCTATTTTCTAATCTCTACTTATCTGCCCTCTGCCTTTACCATATTTCTCAAGACACCCAGGCCCTCGATCTCGGCGACAACCTCATTGCCAGGTTCCAATACGCCAACCCCCGCCGGCGTACCTGTAAAGACCAGGTCACCCGGCTCCAGTGTCATTACGGAGGATATGAAGGCGATCAATGTGCCCACGCTGAATACCATGTCGCGCGTGGTGGCCATCTGGCGCGGCTGCCCATTGACCTTGCAGGTGATGAGCGCATCGGCAATGTTGAAGTCGGTGTCGATCCAGGGACCGAACGGACAGAAAGTATCGAAGCCCTTGGCGCGCGTCCATTGTTCGTCGGTCTTTTGCAGGTCGCGGGCGGTAACATCGTTGCCGACCGTATAACCGAATATGTAATTCTTGGCGTCTTCCGCCGTCACATTGCGGGCGCGCTTGCCGATCACGGCGACCAACTCCGCTTCATGCTCCACCTGTTTCGACTGCGGTGGCAGGATGATCGTGTCTCCGGGATTAATGATCGAAGAAGGGGGTTTCATAAAAAGGAGCGGGATCTTTGGAACATTATTCCCCAGTTCCTTGGCATGTTCGACATAATTGCGTCCCACGCAAACGATCTTGCTCGGCACGGCAGGAGCCAGAAGTTTCACGTCAGTAATGAGTAGTTTGGCCTCCTGGCGTTGATATTTGCCAAACAAGTCGCCTTCGATATCGCCAATTTTATTTTCGTGCAGCCAGCCGTAGCGCGGGGCTTCATCGCCAGATTG
>CAZPCR010000366.1:0-3657 GCA_964585035.1 uncultured Anaerolineaceae bacterium | reverse complement strand
GTAAAAGGCGCAGTCAATCACATCACCAAAGGCGGCGCTAAGAAAGTCATCATTACCTCTCCGGCAGAGGGCGAAGATCTGACAGTAGTGCTCGGCGTCAACGAAGATAAGTATGACCCCAAGCTTCATAACGTTGTATCCAATGCATCCTGCACGACCAACGGTCTGGCTCCCGCTGTGAAGGTAGCTCACGATAAATTCAAGATCGTGCGCGGCTTCATGACCACGGTCCATTCCTATACCAATGACCAGAAGATCCTCGACCTGCCGCATTCAGACTTGCGCAGGGCGCGCGCGGCTGCTTTAAGCATCATCCCGACTTCGACGGGTGCAGCCAAGGCTTTGAAGTTGGTCATCCCCGACATGGCTGGCAAGTTGGATGGTTACTGCCTGCGTGTCCCAACCCCGACCGTTTCTGTTATCGACTTAACAGCAGAATTCGAAGTTGCCACCACGTCTGAGGAACTGCGCCAGGCCTATCGCGATGCTGCCAAGCTTCCTCGCTTCAAGGGCATCCTGCAGGCCGTGGATGAGCCGCTCGTCAGTGTCGACTATAAGGGCGACCCGCATTCATCATCCATAGATCTCCCCTTCACCCTGGTGCTTGGCAAGGAAAAGAGCACCTTCGTAAAGATCGTTGCCTGGTACGATAATGAGTGGGGTTACTCGTGCAGGACCGCCGACCTCGCCGCCATGATGGCGAAAAGCCTTTAATCTACTCTCCTCCATTGCCATCCCCAATTCTTTTGGATAATTGGGGATGGCTGGGTGGGGGGTTGGAGTGCTTCCAATGAACAAGAAAACTGTCAAGGATATCGATATCAAAGGCAAGCGCGTTCTCATGCGCGTGGATTTCAATGTGCCTATGCAAGATGGCAAGGTTACAGATGACAAACGCATCAAAGCCTCGCTGCCCACGATCCAATACGTGCTCTCGCAAGGCGCTTCTCTCATTTTGATGAGCCATCTCGGTCGTCCCAAGGGCGGCCCCGACCCGGTGTTCAGCCTGAAACCTGCTTCGGAAGTGTTGGCTGGCCTGCTGGGCAAGCCCGTCCAAATGGCTCCGGATTGTGTCGGCCCGGATGTCGAGAAAATGGCAAAGGCCCTTAAACCCGGCGACGTATTGATGCTGGAGAATACGCGTTTCCATGCGGGTGAGGAAAAGAACGACCTTGAGCTCGCCAAACAAATGGCTGTACTAGGCGACGTTTACGTAAACGATGCATTCGGCTCCGCTCACCGCGCCCATTCTTCTACGGAAGGCGTAGCGCGCTTTTTACCGGCTGTTTCCGGGTTCCTGATGGAACAGGAGCTTGAATATCTCGGTCGTGCCACCTCAAATCCCGAGCATCCTTATGTAGCAATTCTCGGAGGAGCAAAGATCAGCGATAAGATCGCCGTGGTGGAGAACCTGCTGGCCATCTGCGATAAACTCATCATTGGCGGCGGCATGGCGAATACCTTCCTGGCTGCCAAGGGATTTAATATGCAGGACAGCCTGGTCGAGGCCAGTTCGATCGATACGGCGAAATCCATTTTGCAGAAGTCGGGTGATAAACTGTTGTTACCCGTCGATGCAGTGATCGCGGATAAATTCGAAGCCGAAGCCAACAACAAAGTCGTGGATGTTGACAAGGTCCCGGCTGGTTGGCGCATTATGGATATCGGGCCAAAATCCATCGGGGCTTTCAAAGCGGCTTTGAAGGGCGCCAAGCTTATCGTATGGAATGGACCGATGGGTGTGTTCGAGATGCCCAAGTTTGCTGAAGGCACTTTTGCCATCGCGAGGCTGTTGGCCGACTCCGGCGCGACAACCGTGATTGGCGGCGGCGATAGTGCAAGCGCGGTCAAGAAAGCCGGCGTTGCCAAACAAATGACGCATGTCTCAACCGGCGGCGGCGCATCCCTCGAATTCCTGGAAGGCAAGGAATTGCCTGGCGTCGCGGCACTGCTCAATAAGTAATTAAGTTGCGAAGAAATGATCAGCGGATGTAAAAACATCCGCTGATTTATTTATTGGAATGTCGTTATGGCTCAAGCGGGTAAGTAAATTAACAATATCCAAAAAATCGGCTGCGTGTGTAATAATGTGACATTGTCGAATTAAACAACAGGCCTCCGAAGTGTTTGCCTTGGGAGAAGCGTTATAATCGTGCAAGTTTCGTCTCGGGAGCAGGTACATGTCTTTTAATGCAGGTGAAAACGTCGGACCGTATCGTATCATGGAGCAGCTTGGCCAGGGCGGTATGGCTACGGTTTATAAAGCCTATCATGCTGCCCTCGACCGGTACGTAGCTCTGAAAGCCCTTCACCCGGCTTTTAATGAAGACCCAAATTTTGAGGCAAGGTTCCAGCGTGAAGCCCGGTTAGTCGCCAAGCTTGAACATCCTCACATCGTTCCCATATACGATTACGCAGAGGATGAAGGCCGCCCATATCTGGTAATGAAATATATCGAGGGGGATACGCTTAAAGCGCGCCTGATGAAGGGACCGCTGAGCTCACAAGAAATTACAAATGTGGTGGAATCGGTCGGCTCCGCCCTGGCATATGCGCACAAACAAGGCATCCTGCATCGGGACGTTAAGCCTTCCAATGTCTTGATCGGCACTGACGGCCAAATGTACCTGGCGGATTTCGGTTTGGCGCGTATTGCGCAGGCCGCCGAATCTACCCTTTCATCCGACATGATCATGGGTACGCCGCAGTACATCTCACCCGAGCAAGCCATGGGTGAAAAAAACCTGGATGAAGGAACCGATATCTATTCCTTCGGCGTGATGCTGTACGAGATGGTCGTAGGGCGGGTGCCATTCAATTCGGACACCCCATTCTCCATCATCCATGACCATATTTACTCACCCTTGCCAATGCCACGTACGATCAATCCGAAAGTCCCGGAGCCCGTTGAACGGGTTTTATTGAAGGCACTTGCTAAGGAACGCGCCGATCGTTACCCGGATGTCGATAGCCTGGTCGCTGCTTTCAAAGATGCATGGATCGAAGCCGGTGTACCGATGCAGGGCACGGCTGTCACAATGCGTCCAGCTTCTTTGAAGGGTGAATCAAAAGCAGGCCCCGCTAAAACCATTGCTCCGGCCGAGGCCACAATAGCGGCTAAAAGCAAAGAGAGGTCTCCATGGCCTTTTATAGCCGGGGGAGTGCTTATATTGATTTGTCTGGCGTTCGTAGCTTTTGCTTTTATCGGTCGCGGGCGTCTCCGTGCTTTGTTTGAAACCCCGTCTGCGGTTATACCGGCTTTGCCAACCTCCTCGCAGCAAAGCCCTGCAACCCCGATTCCTCCAACGGACACGCCGCCGCCTGAAACATCGGTACCGGCTATTGCAACTGCGCTCGGCGCAGTGAATAATAATCCGAGTGATCCGCAGGCCAACCTTGCACTTTCCTTTGCTTATTGGGATGCAGGCCAGGTGCGTTCATCGCTGCAGGCGCTGGCAAAAGCTTCTGACCTGGCCGGTACCACCAACACCCAATTCTTCGAGACCGCAGGCAATCAGTTCAAACAACGGCAGGCATGGATCGCTGCAACAGCCATGTATTTACGTGCGATCAAGTCTCTCGGTCAGATAGCCAATTCGCCTCCGGACCTGATCACTAATTACCATGAGGCGCTTTACAACGCTTCCTCCTCACCGG
>CAZPCR010000365.1:0-3675 GCA_964585035.1 uncultured Anaerolineaceae bacterium | reverse complement strand
GGCACTCACGGTATGTTCTTTGAGATGCGCTAGGACCACCGCGTTGAGCCAGCCGTATACGCGGCGCATCTTCATCTGTTCATCCGTCAGCGACAAAACCAGCGCGATCATCCTCTGCCGCTGTGATTCATACCAGGCCAGCAAATCCTCGTTGGAGGTGCCCTTGAAGCGCATCAGTGCGGCGGCATTGAACTCGTCAAAGTCGTATTTGGTCGAGTGCCGCTCACGTTTTTCAAGCGCATCCCGTATGATGCCTTCGGCTTCCTCCCACCATACACCTACGTGCGCCAGTAGTTCATACAGGGAGGCATATCCTTGACCTTTAAGAAAGTCTGCCTGTTTTTCCGTGGAGAGACTATTCAATCGGTCGGCATACTTGCCCCATTCGTCTAGGCTTTGCAGGAAAAGTGTTTCGGTAAATTCAGGAATCATAATGGCCTCTGGAAGCGATATACTATACAAGTTTGAAACCCTATTTTACCTTTTTCGATCCTACAGAGTACTGCGAAGCGGTATGCGGAGCAGTAGAGATTTATGGAAGAAGCAGTATCCAAGGAACTCGCCATGCAAAAACGGAAGAAAGTTTGGACAAAAAAACGTCCCATCGCGGTAACGATCGTCGCCTGGGGTATTGTTTTGCTTTTCTTGATTCGGTTATATCAGGTGCTGGAACCCCTGCTGCGCATGCATGTTATCCAAAACGGATTCACCGCTCCGCTCTTTTTAGGCGCCAGCCTCACGCCGCTCGGTCGTACCGTTTTTACCAGCGGGGCCTATCTCATCCTCTCGCTGGTCGGCCTCGTCGTTCTCTTTGGTTTCCTCCGCCTGCATCGCTGGGCCTGGGTGGTTCTCATGGCCTGGACGGGCGTCTCGCTCTTGATCACATTGATCAATTATTTTTACAGCCGCCCGAATTTTTTGGTGATGGCCTCCAATGTGATCATTGCCATCGCACTCAGCCAGTCTGACGTGCAGCGCATCTTCCACATAAGGATGGATCAGGGTGAACACATTGACTGACATGCAGGCTCGAACCCCCCGGGCGGGTATGCCGCCCGATGCCTCCGACCTTGATCTCTTGCGCCGCTTTGAACCCGTGGTCCGTTACACACAAGGCGAACAGTTTTACCCCACCGATGTGGATCGCTATGTCAAGGAATGCAGCTTGTGGGCTCATTATCCCGATGACCGCGACGAGCTGCTGGTTAAGCAGGACGAAATGACCCTGGAAAAACTGGTCGAGCCGCGTCCTGCCGTCTTTGGCACGGTGCATTACCTGCGGTTCATCGAATCGCTCAGCCTCAGCGAATCTGCCGAAGTGCTTGCGAACCAGCTGCGTTTGCGCCGTTTGTTAAAAAACAACTTCCATGCCGGCATCGGTCGCCTGGCGCGCGGCGGGCTTCTGCCGCGCGTGGTGGATGCCCTCTTTACCATCTCCTTCCTACTGCGTGGGCGCGTCCCTGCCGCCACCGCCGCAGCCGCCGAGCTTGATTATTTCCACATGCGTGCCCAACAGGACAAAAATGTTTATTATGGCCGCGTCGTCCGTAAGGGACAGAGCAATTGGGTCGTCCTTCAGTATTGGTTCTTTTATTGCTTTAACAGTTGGCGTTCCGGGTTTGGCGGCGTGAACGACCATGAGTCTGATTGGGAGATGATCACGGTCTATCTTTATAACGATGGCACACAGCTCGTTCCGGAATGGCTTGCCTATGCCTCGCATGACTTCCACGGCGGTGACCTGCGCCGCCGCTGGGACGATAAAGGTCAGCTCGATCTGGTGGATGACCATCCGGTGGTTTATGCCGGGGCGGGTTCGCATGCCTCTTATTTTAAAAGGGGGGAATACCAGGACGAAGCCAACATTGATCTCCCGCCCTGGGTCCATTTCCTCAATCAGGCCTGGCACAAATTCTGGACACAACTGCTCGACCAGGAGCCTGGCGACCCGTTCCGTATTCCGTTTGTGGATTTTGCCCGCGGCGACGGTCTGAGCATTGGCCCCGGAGAATCCCGTACCTGGGCACCCGTGGTCATTGATGAGACCACCCCCTGGGTCGGTCAATACCGCGGGCTGTGGGGCTTGTTCGCCCGCGACCCGATCTCTGGAGAAAATGCGCCGGCCGGACCCATGTACAACCGCGATGGCTCGCCGCGCGGTTCATGGTACGACCCGCTTGGTTTCGCCGGGCTGGATAAGGTTCCTCCGCCTCCCGATGCCCTCCGCCTGCTCGAAAAGAACGCCGCCGATATTACCGCACGCCAAACCGCATTGAATACGTTGATCCCTGATAAGGCGGCTGAGTTGCAGTCTCTGGGTGCCCGCCTGACGAGCATGGAATACAATCCCCATCTTGCCAAACAGTACGCCGCTCTCGAGAAGAAAATTGCCGTTTCGATGGAGGAAGTGCGCGGCTTGCGTCGTGAATATTCCGAGAACACCGCCTTGCTCGAGGGACTCATCGGGCGGTTGGATCGCCAAAAGCGAGGCGTCGAGGACGACCCTCGCGCTCATATCCGCCATCTTGTCCTGCCTGTAAAAACCACTCGCATGCGTTTTGACCGTTTTGCAGAGACCTGGGCGGCCGTCAGCCTGAGCCTGCTGCTTTTCGGGATCGTCGCCTTGGTGTTTTTTGCTCCTCATTATTTGGCCGCCGGACTGGCGGTCATTACCCTGCTGTTCATCGTGACCGAATCGATTTTACGCGGCGCTTTCATCCAAACCGTCGCTCAGTTGACCGATATCCTGGCTGTCATTGGGTCGGTGATCCTCTTCTTCCATTTCTGGTTTTGGATTCTGATGGCCGCTCTCCTGGCCGTCGCCTCGTTCCTGATGTTCCAGCGTTTGCGCGAGCTGACTTGATAAAAAAGGAATACTTCTTCACCGTGACCGCCATTGATCTCCGCTCATCCATGGCAAGTGGCCGGCCGGACATCGTACCGTGATTGCCAGGTTTTTCAGTTGGGTTCGCGAGAACCGGCGGGCGGCCTACGACCTGATTGGTTTGTTTCTCATTACTATTATTACCTATTACTTTTTCGGTCTATTCAATATAACGGAGGCTTTCTTCGCCCTCACCAGAAAGATCGAAGGCCTTCAGATCGACGAGCTCATCCTTTTTTCAGCGACGCTGCTGCCCTTTTATCTGGCGATCTTTGCAATTCGGCGCTGGTCCGAATCCGCAAAGCGTTTACGGCAGGCCAATACCGACAGCCTCACCGGGCTCTTCAACCGTCGCAAAGGCCGGGAGATCATCGAGCGCGAGATCAGGCGTGCCGTGCGCTATGACCGGCCGCTATCCATCATCATGCTTGACCTCGACCATTTCAAGGATATCAATGACAGGAATGGCCATCTCGCAGGCGATCGCGTTCTCCGATCGGTTGCCCAAACGCTTCAAGATCAGATGCGGAACACGGACATCCTGATGAGATGGGGTGGTGAAGAGTTCATCGTCATTTCGGTCGAGACGGAAGAGGTCGAAGCCCGCCGGCTCGCCGAAAGGCTGCGTGCCGCGCTTGTAGCCAGCCCGCCTCAGAACAATGTTCGCCCCACCGGGAGTTTTGGAATTACCCAGTTGCAGGATGATGACACCTTCGATTCTTTTCTCCGCCGCGTCGATGATAAACTATATGAGGCAAAGTCTTCAGGGAGGAATAAGGTGGTGTAGGTAC
>CAZPCR010000364.1:0-3688 GCA_964585035.1 uncultured Anaerolineaceae bacterium | reverse complement strand
AGGATTTGAACCGGATTTGAATTATTTCTTAACACCCATAGCCAACGCGCCCACGGTAGGGGTCGAGTTTGAGTCGAATTGCTCGCGCACTACCGTAAATCAAGCAAAAATGAGGCCGCCGCAGACCTTGTGCACTTTCAAGGTCGAAGATGCCGAGTGCTTTACTCGGCGTGGAGGTGCTGAGCGCTTTTTGCGAAGCATAAATCATTCAAAAATACTGTTCCAATCTCAGGAGCTTTCTCCCCTACATAGTACTGCGCATTTATCTAAACTAATTTTTTGTTTTTACCCTATAAATAATGAAAAAAAAGTTTGGAGATTTATGCAAGAAGCAGTAAATCCGACAACCAGTATAAAAATTGACCACCAAAATATTTTTATAGGATTTGGGGGAGGTGCCGAAGGCGGTGGGGGTTCGGGACCATTCGTTCCTGATTCGTTCCGCGTGTGCGCTGCCGTAAATATGCGCTATCCACAGGCTATCCACAGCCCCACCGCCCCGGGACGCGCGTTACCTCTTCCGCCCTTTCCTTGGAAAGTTTTTGAATATCAAAATCAACGGGAGCAAAATGATACTTTGAAAAATAACCCCCAAAAAAACATGTTTATCCTTTGTGTCCTTTGTGGTTAAGCATTTTACATCATGCCCGTAATATATCTCTGTTTATCTCCGTTCATCCCCGGTGGTTGTCTCCGGTATTACGCCATCACCCTTTCTATGATCTGCTCGGCAATCACTTCATCCGCTCCCGCTTCGATCAGCTGCACCTTCACATCGTCCAGCGACGTGCCCCGCTTCAGGGAACACTTTGAAATGGCTTCCATTTT
Organism: uncultured Anaerolineaceae bacterium; assembly: GCA_964585035.1. GTDB lineage: Bacteria > Chloroflexota > Anaerolineae > Anaerolineales > Villigracilaceae > Fen-1038. The sequence goes on along the minus strand of CAZPCR010000364.1, from coordinate 2,860 downwards.
CAGCATCTGCTGTGAACCCGGCTCCAGGATTTTAGGGCCATAATAGCTCTTGCAAATCTGGCATTCCACATAATCGGCAAGTGTCTTTGTTTTAATTAAAGGAATAAAGAAAAGTGTGAAATAACTCGATGCGCGCTGCCGTTTGTAGGGACTGATGTTATTGCATCTCTCGCAGAAGAACTGTCCCTCTGATATCTGCCGTTGTTTTTCTGTTGAACCTAAAATAACCATCGCATGCCTCCTCAAGGCAATTAGCATTTTATCATCGCGATAGTTGCAATAGCCTTACATCCACTTTACATCAGGGTTTAATCCATAAATCTTCAAGCGAGATCAATGTCATGCCTAATCAGGATGAAGGTCACTATGGAGAATCGTAACGGGAATTTGGATAAGAGGAAAAGCAATATAATCGTTGTGAAACGATAAGGAGCAGCGATGGACCTTGTTCAATGGATCGAAACGAATCAGAAAACCTTTACCGACCTCAGCGATTCAGTCTGGGGCTTCGCGGAAATAGGATACAAGGAAGTGAAGTCGTCTACACTTCTCATCAAGGCCCTCGAAGACGAAGGCTTCACAGTGGAGAAGGGTGTAGCGGAAATACCCACAGCCTTTGTCGCAAGCTATACAAAAGGCGCGGGACCCGTCATCGGCATTCTCGGCGAGTTCGATGCTCTGCCCGGTCTGAGCCAGGATTGTGTGCCGTACAGGAAACCGCTTGTGGACGGCGCGCCGGGTCATGGCTGCGGACACAACTTGTTGGGTGTGGCAGGCATCGCCGCCGTTTTCGCGCTCAAGCAGGCGCTGGATGCCGGCGTGCTGGAGGGTACGCTCCGTTATTATGGATGTCCCGCCGAAGAGGGCGGCGCCGGGAAAGCCTTCATGGTGAAGGCCGGTCTGTTCGACGATGTGGACGTGTGCCTGGGGTGGCATCCCGATTCTGTCAACAGCACCCTCTGGGCTAACTTCCTGGCTAACTATCGCGTGGGGTTCAAATTCCATGGCAAACCCGCGCATGCCGCCGCCGATCCGTATAACGGGCGCAGCGCTTTGGATGCGGTGGAGTTGATGAACGTGGGCGTCAACTACCTGCGCGAACACATGATCCCCGGCGCGCGCATCCATTACGTGATCACGAATGGAGGAGGCACTGCGCCGAACGTTGTCCCTGCCGAAGCGGCTTCGTTATACAGCGTGCGCGCCCCGCGCACCGACCAGCTCGATCCGTTATACGAACGCGTCAAGGCCATTGCACGCGGCGCTGCAATGATGACCGGTACCGAGCTCGACATCGAGCTGTACTCCGGCATGTCGAACTTGCTTCTCAATGAGACAGTCAATAACGTCTTGCAGAAGAAGATGGAGGAGACAGGCGCGCCCCGGTTCAGTGAGGAGGAAAGGACCTTTGCGAAAGAGATCTCTAAGACCATCCCCTCCGATAGTTTCGAGGAAGCCGCGGTTACGTATGGCCTGGATGCCGGTGCGATAACCGCGATGAAGGATAGCTTGCTGCACGAAGGCGTGCTTCCCGCCTATAAATCGGAGATCGTGCAGCCCGGTTCGACCGACGTTGGCGATGTCTCCTGGGTGGTACCCACCGGTCAGATCGGCACCGCCTGTATGGCGATCGGTACACCCGGTCATTCCTGGCAGACAGTTGCACAAGGCAGAACGGGCATTGGTCATAAAGGGATGTTGTACGCCGCCAAGGTCCTGGCTCTCGGCGCAGCCGAGTTCATGCAGAACCATGAACTCGTCCGCAAAGCGCAGGATGAATTCAAGGAACGCCACGCGGCTTCGAACTATGTCTCACCCATCCCTGACGGCTTGAAGCCTCCATTGAATATATGAGGAGAGAAGCAGCTCCTTCCGCCTGTACTTCATCAATAACGCATGAATTACCCTGCGATATAATTAATTATATATACAAGTGATCGATTGGCAATCACCCTTCAAGCGCTCGGTGATCTAATGAATTTACAAAAGGACGGATGACATGAACTATAACGTAAAGAAACCCGTTGTTTTGGATGTCTCCAGGTTCCAGGGGCAGATAGACTGGACAAAGGTCGCCCCGCAGCCGGCTCTGGTGATCTGCAGGGCCAGTGAGGGAGTCGCATATCTCGATCCCTTTTTTCAGGCGAATTGGAATGGCCTGAAGGCGCAAAACATCCGGCGCGGCGCTTATCATTTTTTCCACGCCGACATGGATGCCGGAAAGCAGTTCGCGAATTATCAAAAAGCGCTTACACAAGCCGGCGGATTTATGTCTGGCGACATACAGCCGGTGCTGGACGTCGAAGGCCTGGAGACTGCCACGCCTGCTATTCAGAAAGCCGCCTCGGGTTTGATCAAGACCTGGTTGGATGCCGCACAAGCCTATTCAGGCCAGACGCCGATGATATACACCAGCAAATATCAGTGGGGCTTCGTAACCGACTCGAACGGTAAGACCCCGGCGTGGTCGGGGAATTATCCATTGTGGGTGGCGTGGTATCCTGATAAACCCGATAAGTTCAGCGCTCCGGCGAGCACCGTGATCCCCACCGGTTGGACCCAGTGGGCCATATGGCAATATGGGAATAATGGGCAGATCACCGGTGTAAATACCCAGGTTGACCTCGACATATTATCCGACTGGTACGCCAACCAACTCGGCCAGCAGCCGCCGGCTCCAGGCCAGCAAACCTACGTAGGGAAGGTTGTTGCACCTAGTGGTGTGAATGTTCGGGTTCAGCCCAACGTCGGTGCCAAACTTCTCGGTGCCTTGGCTGTCGGCACCGCTGTTAAGGGCAAGAGTATTAAGGTGGTCTCGGCAAAGGAGTCTTGGCTGGAGCTTACGGATCCAAAGGTTGGA
>CAZPCR010000363.1:0-3693 GCA_964585035.1 uncultured Anaerolineaceae bacterium | reverse complement strand
GGCCGGGACTGGGCGGGCACTGCATCCCGATCGACCCGCTGTATCTATCGTGGAAAATGAAGGAATTCAATTACAATGCGCGCTTCATCGAGCTGGCCTCGGAGATCAACACCAACATGCCGCGTTACGTGGTGACACGCGTGCTGGAGGCCATGAACGACCGGGGGAAGGTGCTGAAAGGCTCGAACGTGCTAGTGCTGGGTGCAGCGTATAAACCGGATATCGACGACGTGCGTGAATCACCGGCTTTGGACGTGATCGCGCTGCTGAAGAAGAAAGGTGCGAATGTCTCGTATCACGACCCGCACATCAAGCAGATCCATCATGAGAAGGAAGGCTGGAAGATGGAGACGGTGACGGATGTGATGAAGTCTGTCAAGGAAGCGGATGCAGTGGTGATCGTCACCAACCATTCGTCCTACGATTACAAAGCAATCCTGGCAGAGGCGAAATTCATCTTCGACAGCCGTAACGCGCTAGGCAAGATCGCAGTTGACAACCCCAAGGTCGTAAAGCTTTAATGGGACATTATTTAGTCACCGGCGCGGCCGGTTTCATCGGCGCATATACAAGCGAAACACTCCTTCAGGATGGGCATACCGTCATAGGCATCGACAATATGAACGATGCCTATGACGTCCGGATGAAAGAATATCGCCTGCTGCGTCTTCAGAAGATACCAGGCTTCACCTTCCACAAAATAGATATATCTCTCAAAAAAGAGATTGAGCCTTTAAAAAAAGAGAAGTTCGACGCCATCATTCACCTGGCGGCGCGCGCGGGAGTGCGGGCGAGCGTGGAAAACCCGTGGTTATACTATGAGACGAATGTCACGGGTACGTTGAACCTGCTGGAGTTAAGTCGAAGTGCGGGGATCCCAAAATTCCTACTGGCTTCCACTTCGAGCATTTACGGCGCGAACCCACCCTATCCAACGCCCGAGTCTGCTTCGAGCAGCGAACCACTCCAACCGTATGCCGCCAGCAAGAAGGCCGGGGAAGTGCTGGCGCATGCGTATCATTCTCTGCATGGCCTGGACGTCAGCATCGTACGGTATTTCACCGTTTACGGCCCGGCCGGAAGGCCTGACCTGGCAATATTCCGTTTTTGCCAATGGATCAGCGAAGGCCAGCCGGTACGCGTCAACGGCGACGGCGAAGTGTCGCGTGGCTTTACCTACGTGGACGACATTGCACGCGGTACGATCCTGGCACTGAAGCCGCTCGGATACGAAATTATCAACCTGGGCGGACATGAAGTCATTACCATCAACGGTTTGATCAAATTACTCGAAGAGCTGATCGGTAAAAAAGCGGACGTGCAGTACGGCCCGCCCAACCTGGCTGACATGCCGTCCAATTGGGCGGACGTCTCGAAGGCTGAACGGCTGCTGGGCTGGGAGCCGCGAGTGAGCCTGCGTGAAGGTGTGAAAAAAATCGTTGATTGGTACGCCGCCGAACGGTCGTGGGTGAGCGGCATATTGACTCCATGAGTCTCCTGGAAAAAATACGCCAGGATGACCTGCTCAGCAAAGTCATCCGCAACAGCGCCCATTTATTCAGCAACAATTCCATCAGCCTCGCCCTCAGTTTTGTCCAGGGAATACTGGCGGCCCGTTTATTAGGGGCCGCCGGATTCGGTCTGGTGGCCGTTATCATGGGATACGCTTCCACGGTCAACGGCCTGTTCTCGTTCCGCATGAGCGAGTTGGTAGTCCGTTATGGGGGTGAGTATCTAGAGAAGGGCGAGAAGCTGAAAGCCGCGGCGCTTATCAAGGCAGCCGGGACGGGCGAAGCCACGGTGTCTGCGCTGGCCTTTGTCTTTGTCGCGCTTACAGCCGGCCTTGCGACCCGCTTTATTGCGAAGACACCTGGTGTGGAATGGATGTTCATCCTTTACAGCCTTGGTCTGCTTGCCAACTTTAATACCGAGACATCCACCGGTATCCTGCAAGCCACAGATAAAGTTAAACATGTCGGAACAATAAACCTGATTCAAAGCATCGTCTCGGCGGGGATTGTTGTCGCAGCCTTCCTTTTAAAAGGGAACCTGACAACAGTATTGGCAGCCTATTTAATCGGGAAGGCCATGTATGGGCTCGGTCTTTTTATCGCTGCTCAGATCCAAGTGCGGCGCGCCCTCGGAAAGGGATGGCAGAGAGCCCCATTTTCCGCGCTGCCTGACTTTAGTAAGTTATTCAAGTTTGCAGTCAGTTCCAACCTAAGCGCAACGGCAATCCTGGTCTTCAGGGAAAGCGAGCCGTTGTGGGTCGGCTTTTTCCTGAATACGCAAGCTGTCGGTCTCTACAAGATCGCGTATACCATTATTGGCTTCCTGGCCGTGCCGGCTGACCCGCTGATCTTAACTGTCTATCCCGAACTCAACCGACTGATCGTTCAAAGAGCGTGGCCGCGCTTGCGCGATTTCCTGCGTAAAGTCACAACGATCGCATTCGCTTATAACCTGGCCCTGGCCCTAGGCCTGGTCTTCTTCGGCCGTTGGATCCTGTGGATGTATGGGCAGCAGTACGTGGCAGCCTATCCCGCGATGATGGCGCTGCTGGTGGGTCTGGCCTTCAATTACACTTTGTTTTGGAACAGACCACTGCTATTATCGTTCGGACTGCCGACTTTTCCGCTGTGGGCAACGGTCATTGCCGGCCTACTTAAAGTGGGGCTGTCTTTCCTGCTCGTCCCGCGATACGGCTATGTGATGGAAGCCGCACTGCTCTCGTTCTACTACATCCTTTCAGTGGGACTTATCGTGTGGCGCGGAAGGCTCGAACTGCGTAAACAAGCGGCGGCAACATGAAGATCGCCGTTATTACTAATTCACGCATCCCATCCCTGACAGCGAATTCAACCCAGGCCATGAAGATGTGCGATGCACTCACACAGCTTGGCAATGAACTGTGCGTCTTTGCGCCTGCCGAAACACAACCGGTTCCATGGGACGACCTCGCCAGGCATTATGGATTGAAGAACCCTTTTGAAATCAAACGACTGCCTTCATACCGTCCGTTCAAGCGCTTCGATTTTGTATGGTATGCTCAATCTGCCGCGCAGAAATTCAAAGCCGACCTGATCTATACATGGCTGCCGCAATCGGCGGTATTTGGATTAAGAGGCCGCTTTCCCGTCGTCCTGGAGATGCATGCCAATACGGCCGGTCATCTGGGCGCCTGGTGGCTGCGCCAGTTTTGGAAATTGAAAGGCCACAAGCGGCTGCTGGTAACAACGCAGGCGCTGCGAAAAACCCTGGAGCGATCGACGGGTCAATTCTTCCCCGATGAAGAGGTGCAGGTCGCGCCGAACGGCGTTGACCTCGAACGTTACGCGAAACTCCCCGACGCGGTTGAGGCACGCCGACAATTGAATATCAAAGAAGGAATGACTGCCGGATTCACCGGTCACTTTTACGCAGGCCGCGGAATGGACCTGCTCTTCGAGCTGGCGAGGGAACTGCCGCAGGTGAATTTCATCTGGGCGGGTGGGACACCCGAGGCTGTGGCAGAATGGCGATTAAAATTAAACTCGGTACGTGCCTCGAACGTAACGCTACCGGGCTTTATAGAAAACAGTCGTTTGCCGTTGTTCCAGGCGGCGGCCGATATTTTGCTGATGCCGTATGGCAGTTCCATCTCCGCCAGCAGCGGACAGGACATCGCCGAGGTGATCAACCCCATGAAGATGT
>CAZPCR010000362.1:0-3699 GCA_964585035.1 uncultured Anaerolineaceae bacterium | reverse complement strand
CCCCACCAGGATTTGCCCTTTGGAAACTTTGCCGTACTCGCCGAATAATGTCAACACCAGCTCGGTGCGACCCGAACCCATCAGCCCAGCAATCCCAAAAATTTCGCCCTTGCGCACATTGAAGTTTACGCCGTCAAGGACTTTGCGGGCGGGGTTTTCGGGATCGTTTGCTTCGAGGTCCTTCACTTCAAAAATAACTTCTCCGGGTTTGCGCTTACCTTTGGGAAAGCGTTCCTTCATCTCGCGGCCGACCATAAATTTAACCAAATCATTCTGGGTTACGTCTTTGGTCGATTGCGTGGTGATGATTTTGCCATCCCGCATCACGGTCACCCTATCGGTAATGAGGAAAAATTCCTCCAACCGATGGGAAATATAGATGCAAGTGATACCCTGCTTTTTGAGCGTCTTCAGGATTTGCATCAACTTTTCAACTTCGGCTTTGCTTAGAGCACTGGTAGGCTCATCCAGGATCAGGACCTTGGCATCTTCAGAGAGCGCTTTAGCGATCTCTACCATCTGCATTTTGCCAACCCCCAGATTTCCAACTGTATCCCGGGGATTCACATCCAGTTGATACTTTTCCAGGATTTTCTGGGTATCCGCATAAAGCTTATTCCAGTTGATGGAGCCGTGCTCCACGGGTTCCTTGCCAAGGTAGACGTTTTCGCCAACGGTTCGGGTTGAGACAAGGGTCAATTCCTGATAAACAATTGCAACGCCTTTTTTCTCCGCTTCAAGAATGGAACTTTCATCTAACCGTAATTCCTCACCGTCGTATGTTATGGAACCCTCATACGTACCGTAAGGATAAACACCGGAAAGGATTTTCATTAATGTAGATTTGCCCGCGCCGTTCTCTCCGCATAATCCATGTATTTCACCACGGCGGATCTGGAAAGAGGCATCATTTAACGCAACAACGCCGGGGAACCGTTTGGTTACACCCTTAAAATCTAGAATAATCTCATTATCCACTGCCTGCTCCTTCTGTTAAAAGGATCTTTCTAATAAACCTATTTTACTAGGTCAGATTACCGACCCCCCAATTTTCATGGGGGGTCGGGTATCAAAAGGAGAAGAATTCGATCTTATGGTGCAAGGGTCGGAGGAAGATCAGCCGCGGGAACGCCACGATAAACGTTGTCGTAGGTTTGGAATCCGCTCTTTACGACGACATCATAGACGTTGGCTTTCGTGACCTGCACAACCGGGAGGAAGGCAGCCTGGATGCTTCCGGTGAGTGTCTTATCGCCGGTGAGCGTGGCCAGATCGAACGGCTGCAGGCCTGTGAGGGCCTGACCCTGTACAAGCGCATCGATCATGTCGACGGCTTTTGGTGCCAGCAGGCGAGTGTCCTTAAATACGGTTACGGTCTGCTGACCCAGCACGATGCTGTTGCAGCCATCGGCTGTGGCATCCTGTCCGGAAATCGGTACCTTGCCGGCCAGTTGCTGAGCAGCCATAGCTTGCAGTTCGCCCAGCGCGGTACCATCATTCGAGGCAACTACTGCATCGATCTTGTTCTTCTGCGCCGTGAGGATGTTTTCCATCATCGATTCAGCCTTGGCGGGATCCCAGTTATCAACCCACTGGTCTGCCACGATCTTGACCACGCCCTGGTCAACATAGGGCTGGACGACTGACATCTGGCCCTGGCGTACCAAAACGGCATTATTGTCGGTCGGAGATCCACCGGACATAACTACCAGGGCGGGATTATCTTTCGTCCATTTCGTGCTTCCGGGAAGTCCCAGAGCCGTCATGACGCCAAGAGCTTCCTGTTTACCGACTTCGACATTGTCGAAGGACAGATACGCGGAAATGCTGGTTGTCTTGATCAAGCGGTCGTATGCAATCACCTTTACGCCAGCTTTGGCAGCCGCATCGACAGATGTAGCAGCAGCAGCGCCGTCTTCGGCGATGACAATCAGACCCTTCACGCCACCAGCAACCATGTTGTCGATCTGGTCGTTCTGCAGTTTCACATCATGGTCGGCTTCCTGTACTTCTACCTGGTAGCCTTTTTTCTGTAATAACTGAGTCATCTGGGCAGCTTCAATTGGCCAGCGTTCTGTCGCAAAATCTGAGAAGGACAGGCCGATCTTAATCTTTCCCGATGAAGCAGCCGGGGCAGCCGGGGCCGTGGTAGCAGCCGGAGCCATGGTAGCAGCGGCAGCAGGAGCAGCAGGAGCAGCCGGGGCCTGGGTGGCGGTAGCTGCCGGGCCGCACGCGGCCAGCATTGCTGTTACGATCAACAGGGTGAAGAGAGTTATCGAAAAACGATTGGATTTCATTTCTCATATTCCTTTCATTACATTTTGGAGTATCGGAACTTCGGTTACATCATCAAAATTATTATTAATCCATGGCACCTCCTTGAAAAAATTCTTCCATCCAAGATAGCTATTGGGGAACCACTAAAGCTCAGTTTAGCGTCATTTCGCGCAAAATATTATCCAGTACAATGGCTACTGCACCTAATGCACATGCGTTATCTCCGCGTTCGGAGAATGCAATACGCAAGCTATCGGCAGAAGGTTGCAGTGCCCCGGAAAAGATTGTTTTTTCAATGATCGGTTGCAGGATATCTTTACCCAGTATAAATGCACCACCAATAACAACTAATTCCGGATTGAACACATTAACCAGATCTGCAATCCCCTCCCCCAAATAAGTTGCTACATCTTTTATCGCCAGATTGCAGATGTTATTACCTTCCAATGCAAATTTAACGACCTTATCAAAAGTAAGGTTATTGAAATCGCCCTGGCAGGCATTCAACAAAAATTGATCCGATTGGATCTCAAGTTCTTTTTTCACTCGACGCAGGACTGCACGGGGCCCGACCTGCGTTTCCCAACAGCCTATACGGCCACAGCCGCACATTTCTCCCTGCGGATCGCGTTGAGTATGGCCGATTTCCCCGGCATAGCCATGTCCACCGCGAAATAGACTGCCATTGATTATTATGCCGCCCCCAAGGCCAATCCCTGAACTCAGGTAGATAAAATTATCGACGCCACTCGCAACTCCAAAATAATATTCGCCTAAGGCTGCAAGGTTGGCCTCATTCTCTATATAGACAGTAAGACGGAAGCGTTGATCCCACATTACTCGGAGTGGAAGGTTTTTCCAATTTAGGTTAGGTGCAATAATCAATTCCCCACGATCGAGATTAATAAGACCAGGCAGTCCAATTCCTATCCCCAAGGGTCTGAGGTCTTGTTCCCTGGCGATCGAAAGTGCGTACTCAACCAATTGTTCAGCCTGGCCGATTATTCCCGTTTGAGACAGCGAAGGACTAATTTCTATTCTGGTTTCCCATATAGTTTCTGCCACAAAATTGGTAAGAACTATAGTAATAAAATCTACTCCGATTTCCAATCCGATGACCGCCCCACCGTCAGGCCTGAGACGTAGAGATATACCAGGCCGTCCAACTTTGAATTCCTGCTGCTCAATTTCTGAAACCAGGCCATCATCTATCAAGACATTCACAATATTCGAAACCGTCCCTCGATTCAAGCCAGTTAGATTAGCAACCCGTGCACGTGATATAGGAGCATGGAGCCGAAGCGTGTTCATCACGATCGACTTATTGATTTTGCGAACTTTTTCTTGATCGCCCGTAATCATTATAAATTTAATTTGTTTATTGTGTAGATAAACTAACAGATTAACATTATACTCATTTTT
>CAZPCR010000361.1:0-3706 GCA_964585035.1 uncultured Anaerolineaceae bacterium | reverse complement strand
TGCTGAATATACTCACCGTATGAACTGATCTGGCTTTGAAGCCCTCGATTAAGCCAGTACCAGCCAAGCTTGCCCCATTTGGATTCATTGAGTGCCATGCCTGCGGTAAAGAGCGCGGCGGCCTCAAGTATCAGGTGATTATTATTTTGCGACCGAGCATAGACAAGAGTTGACGGTATCCGCGCGGCATGTACTGCAATAGATTGAACAAGCCTGGCGCGGCGACCAGGATTCGAAGCGGCGGCATCTTCAAAAACCTGGGCTGCCCAAACAAAAGCCATCAACCGGATCGCCACCTCCTGGCCATTCATCCAATGCGGACCCAGGTTTGGAGGATTTGCATCTACGAAAAGCTCAAAATATTCCCAGAATGCTTCGGCGTATTTTTCTTTTCCGCTGACGTAATAGGCACGCCCCAAAATATATGCCCAACCAAAACGGGCAGGTTCCCATAAAAACTTGACATCCGGGACTGGATTATAGAGATTATGAAGTAATTGAGGCTGGGTTTCGTAATCTGCCCAATGATGCAGCGGTTCGGTGAAAATCAGTTGAAGCGGGACCGGTTCGCCGCTAAATAAGCGAATTTTGCCGTCCACGATTTCATCGGCATCCTGAAGGAGGGTGACTTCGCCATCTTTGCCGATGGTCTGAAGAATGTCTTTCCGAGTCGGAAGAGTGAAAAGGGAACTGAAAGCAGAGCCTGATTGCCCATTTTCTGTTTCCCTTTTCCCTACCCTCTTATAATGCCCCGTCCATAGACCAAACTTATACAGCACGTTCAAAGCTAACGGCTCGAAGCCAAGCTGGAAGAGGGATTTAAACGCTATGGAGAATTGAATTTTGTTAAATAACCGAGCCTGGGAATCCATTAATTTCACTTTACACGAACTTCACACACGTTCCTCAATGACTCATTTACCGCAAACGTAGCCTTCGTTACACCGACCAATTGCTCATAGGGAATCGGCGGCTTGCTGCCTTCGCGGATGGATTTGGCAAATGAAATCCATTCATCTTTCCAGCCTTTATCCAGCGCGCCTTTGAATGTTTTGCGAGTGCCGTCTTTGACCAACTCCAATGATCGGAAATCGTCTAACACGGCAATCCTCCCTCCGCAAAAGACTTCGATACGTTCCTTGGCAGAGGACTTATCACCATTTGCCAGATAATCTACAATACCAATTGAACCATCCGGGAAGATGAAAGTCATATTGACGTTGTCTTCGTGATACTTACCGGCATCCGGCAGCGCGCGGGCGGTCACTGAAACAGGCGATGCGCCAACCAAGAATGTAATGAAATCCACAAAATGACAGGCTTCACCTATTATTCGTCCGCCGCCAGTATCCGGGTCCTGGGTCCAATGGTTGGATGGAAGGTAACCAGCATTTACACGATAATGGACATGCATTGCTTCCGTGCGGCCAGAATAGAAAGAAGAAAGTTGTAGCGCGAAAGGTGAAAAACGACGATTAAAGCCTACTGTCAGGATACAGTTTTTGGTTTTCAATAACTGCCTACTGATGGATGCTAGCTGATCATTATTGATTGCCAGCGGCTTTTCAACAAAGACGTTCTTCCCTGCTTTCAATCCTTTAACGATCTGGTCGGCGTGCACGTCGTGACGTGTCAAAATGGCCAATGTATTAATATTTGGATCGTTGATGATTTCGTCATCGGATGACGTGGCATATTTAAAGGTGAACTTTTTGGCTGCATGTTGGGCATGAAGTCCACCGGAAGATGCAATTCCTATTAAGTCAATATCTTTGGTTTTTTTAATTACCGGGAGTAAGGTGGCATTCGCATACAGACCGGCACCGAGGACCCCAAGGGTAACATGGTTCGAAAGTTTACTGGCTTGAAGGTCAAACTTTACAACCTTTGCCTCTTCCAACTTCCCATCGGGTTCAGGGTATGTAAGGAGCACACCCAGGAACGGTTGCTTCTTTTTGCCCGTAATGACTTCATAAGCCTGGGCAGCTTTTTCAATTGGAATCCTATGGGTGATCAGCGGTTTGACCTTCAGTTTACCAGTTGCCATTAATTCGACTACCGACTCGATATTACGTCCTTCCGTCCAGCGTATATAGCCGATAGGATAATCCTGGCCGCCTTCTTCATAGGAAGAGTCATAACGGCCAGGGCCATATGAACGCGAGTTGATGAAAGATAGTTCTTTTTCATAATAAACCTTGCGTGGTATATGGAGCCCCACCGCACCTATGGCGACAACTCGACACCGGTCTCTCGCGATGGCCGCGGCGAGCTCAACAGGATCATTGGAAGGTGTGTCAGCACAGATCAGAACAACGTCGAAGCCACGGTTGGTAGTGAACGCTGCAGACGAGTCAATGGCATTTGAACGGGCCACCGCATGCAGTCCGAGGCTGGAAGCAAGGGCGATTCGTTTCGGATCTATGTCGATGCCTAAAACACTGCAACCGGAGGCAGATGCAATTTGAGCCGTCATAAAACCTAACAAACCCAGGCCAATAATGGCAACACGCTCTCCTAGTTGAGGATTGGCCAACCGGAAACCATGCATAGCAATCGCACCGAGAGTGGCAAAAGCCGCCGATTCGAAATCAACATTACTCGGAAGTGGCGTGAGCAAATTACGCGGCACAACCGCATACTCGGCATGCACCGCATAGCCTCCGCCTGCGCAAGCCACACGCTGGCCGATCTTAAAGCCTTGCATTTTCGGGCCAAGCGCCTCAATAGTTCCCGCAGACGAGTAACCAAGAGCCATGGGCTGGTCAAGACGGTTTAATGCAGACTTCACGGTGTTAAGAAGACCCTCTCGACGGGCTTTGTCAAGAACTTGTTTTACAAGATCGGGCCGGGAACGTGCTTTACCGATGAGGGATTTCTCAGCAAATTCGACGACCATCCGCTCAGTGCCTGCAGAGACCAGGCTGGCTGCTGTTTTGACAAGCGCCATCCCGGTACGAGGGGTGGGGATGGGGATATCTTCGACGACGGTTTTTCCATCACTCATATTTTGGAGAAGTTGTTTCATTTTTGATATTCGATTTTTCAAGATCCGGGAGCGCTATAAATTGATCGAGGAAGTATTCCCGATTCACGATTCCCGTCAGAGGAGTATACCTTAACTCCCCATGTTATAATTTTAATCGTTAAATACGATTGAGGAGCTTGCCTTGGCCGACATTCGGGTTCAGAAATATGCAAAAATTCTGGTCGAGCATTCCACACGAGTTGTCCCCGGCGATCGAATCCTGGTTGAAGCAACTACCGCGGCTGAACCACTTGTACGGGAACTCTTCATCCAAATTCTGGAAAGAGGCGGAATCCCCCATCCCATGATCGCCCTGCCCGGTATGATGCCATTTAGCCAGGACGAATTATATCTGACCTATGCAAAAGATACACAGCTGGACTTCGTGCCTACTTTTTACAAGACGGCCTACGATCAATTCGAGGGGCGTATTCGCATTCATTCTGCAACAAACACGCGCGGCACAACCAACATTGATCCAGAAAAATCACAAAGGCGCAATAAAGCGCTAAGCCCAATCACCGAAGCACAAATGCGGCGCGGCGCAGAAGGAAAGTTCAAATGGGTCACAACGCTCTATCCCACCGACGGCTATGCGCAGGATGCCAGAATGAGTTTAAAAGAATACGAGGATTTCGTATTTGGCGCGGTCCACGCTTATGAAGAAGATCCAATCGC
>CAZPCR010000360.1:0-3724 GCA_964585035.1 uncultured Anaerolineaceae bacterium | reverse complement strand
TCTTCCAGGTTCATCGCCATCAAACCGGATGGACGGACGGATGCAAATTCTTCCATATCCACGCGCTTTACTTTTCCCCGTGCGGTCGCAAGCATACAAAAACCGTGCGCAGAAAAATCCGAAACTGCAATAGCCGCAGTAACGCGTTCGTTGGCATCAAGCGCTAAAACATTAAGGAGCGGAATACCTTTGGCGGCACGATCGGCGTCCGGAATTTGATATACCTTTTCCGAGTAGACTTTCCCGCTATCCGAGAAGAATAACATTGAGTCCAGGCTGCGGGCCGGGATCAGCATTACAACCTCGTCCTCCTCTTTGGTCGTATGCCCCATCACGCCACGTCCACCGCGAGTCTGCAACCGGAAAACTGAGGCTGCCACACGCTTTATATAGCCTCGTTCCGTCAGGCTGATCAATACTGCTTCATCTTGAACGAGGTCCGCTTCACTCAATTCTTCCTTCGCATCTGCAGCGATGCGAGTGCGTCGCTCATCGCCATATTTCTCGGCCATTGAAGTCATGTCTGTCTGAATAAGTGCGAGAATCTTTTTGGGGTGAGCGAGCAGGTCTTCCAGGGCGCTAATCTGGTCCGCAACTTCCTTATGCTCATCTTCGATCTTTTTACGTTCGAGCGCCGCCAGGCGGCGCAATTGCATATCTAAGATGGCTTGCGCTTGAAGCTCGCTTAGCTTGAAGCGGGTCATTAGGTTGGATTTGGCTACATCCGCATCCTGCGATTCACGGATCGTCTTAATGACGGCATCGAGATTATTCAGCGCGATCAAATAACCATCCAGAATATGCTGGCGCGCACGAGCTTTTGCCAAGTCAAAGTTCGAACGACGGACAATAACGGTCTGCCGGTGTTCGATAAAAATCTGCAGGGCTTTCTTGAGCGGTAGAGTCTTCGGTTCGCCATCCACCAATGCCAACATCTGGACACCAAACGTTGACTGTAAGGCCGTATATTTATAAAGTTGGTTGAGCACTTTCTTTGGTTGTGCACCGCGCTTGAGCTCGATCAATATACTCATCCCGCGTTGATCCGATTCATCTCGCAAGTCCGCGATCTGATCGATCCTATCTTCCCGCACCAATTCAGCAATTCGTTCAATCAGCGTCGACTTATTAACCTGGTAGGGGATTTCGGTGATCACGATTTCGTGCCGGCCGCTTTTCCCTTCCTCGATATGCGCCATTCCGCGCACTACGAGCCTGCCGCGCCCGGTTGCATAAGCAGATTCGATGCCCTCGCGACCCACAATGATCCCCCCTGTTGGAAAATCAGGTCCCGGAATCCTCTTCATCAGCTCTTCAACCGAGATATCATCCATCGTATCGTAATTTTCTATCAGATAATTTATGGCATCCGCCAGTTCCCGCAGGTTATGAGGCGGAATATTGGTAGCCATGCCGACTGCAATACCTGAAGCCCCGTTCATCAGCATATTGGGGATACGGGCCGGCAGTACAAGCGGCTCTTCGAGTGATTCGTCGAAGTTAGGTCCGAAATCCACGGTATCTTTATCAAGGTCCGCAAGCAGTTCTTCGGCTATTTTGTGCAGCCGTGCCTCGGTGTAACGCATTGCCGCGGGAGCATCGCCATCAACCGAACCAAAATTACCCTGCCCATCCACAAGCAGATACCGCATGGAGAAATCCTGCGCCATGCGTGCCATCGATTCATAAACTGCCGCATCACCATGCGGGTGATATTTGCCTAATACCTCACCCACAATACGTGCAGATTTTTTATAAGACGAATTGGAACGAATGCCCATATCCTGCATGGCAAACAGGATCCGGCGATGGACCGGTTTAAGGCCGTCACGGGCATCAGGAAGTGCGCGGGCCACAATCACACTCATTGCGTAATCGAGATATGCTCCGCGCATCTGGGCGTCAATGTCTACTTGTTCAACAATACCAATGTCCATATTGCTACCTGCTGTTTCCGTAGATAGTGTGTTTCTTAATTTCAATTAAAAAGGGGTTCAATTTGTGCCTAATAGATCATTTGTGGGTTTGAGAGCTTGTTGAAAGGTCAAATTTGATCATAGTCTTCAAAACACTTTCATTTCTTTGGAAAATACCATTTTATTATGCTGAAAAATGCAATATCAGGAAAAATGGCATAAAAAGACACGAAGACTTTTTCCTATTGACTTCGTGTCGCGTTAAATGAAGTTTATGCTTCAAACAAGCTAATTATACCATCTCTTATCCAATTGTTTCCTCGTTTTTGGTCAACAATGAAGGTTGAGGTCATGAAACAACAAGTTGCAACCCGCTAATTATGATTTATTAAACAAATAACCTGCTTTTCAGCAGGTTATTTCATTAGTGCCGAAGGAGGGACTTGAACCCTCACGAGCTTGCGCCCACTAAGCCCTGAACCTAGCGCGTCTGCCAATTCCGCCACTTCGGCTTGCGGAGTGTATTTTATCTCAAACATTTAACTTGTCAACCTCACCGATTTATAATCAACCCTAAAGGAGTAAAAGTGAATATTCTCACTTTTGATGTTATCGTGGATTTCTCCACATATATGCAAAATAATTAGATAAAATCATTGTAAAATTGAACTAACGATGAAAATCAATCCTTCAATCCGGAATATATTAATGATTTGGGTCGGTTGGGCGATCATCATGATCGCCTTTCAACATTGGGTGGTAATGCGGGTGGAGTTGAAAAGTCCCGATCACTTTCTGGATCCTGCCCAGCCCCGATCGCCGTACCTGGACGATCCCTTCATGAATTCCCATATTTCCTGGGACTCGGAATTTTATCTTTCGATCGCGACGGTAGGTTATGATGATCCAGCCGTACGGGCAATCCCTTCAAATTTTGAATGGAATACTGATCAACAAACATACTGCACAATAGGTACGGATACTGGATGTACCTCACTCAATTATGCATTTTTTCCCTTCTACCCTTTGCTAATTCGTTTATTTGCCTACCCATTGCATCTAACAAATCTAACAACGATCGCCCGATCAATATTTGCTGCCATAACCCTCTCGCTACTCGGTACATTAGGAGCAATGCTAGCCTTATATTTCATGGCCCGCTCGTCGTTAGGCGAAGATGGAGGTGTCCGTGCAGCCTTCTATCTCCTGATCTTTCCTAGTAGTTTCTTTCTGGCACAGGTCTACACAGAAGGTCTGTTCCTCGGTTTGACATTTGGCGCCCTGGCCTTATTACTGTCACGCAGGTGGGTCTGGTCCGCATTGCTGGCAATTCTGGCAGTTTGGACCCGTCCAGGAGGGGCAATCCTGGTTTTGCCAATGGTGATGGTCTGGTGGGTCGACAAACCATGGAAAGAAGGTTGGAAACCTGCGCTATTACACGGTCTAGCGGCTCTCTCGCCAGCTATATCATACGGGTTATGGTCTCTGACACCTCTGGCATATAAATTCCATATGGTTGAAGACCATTATTTTGACAGGGGTTTGTTGGCTATCGGCCCGAGCCTCCATGCATGGGGGAAAGCGTTTAATATGCTCATCTCGGGTGACTCCCCCTTTAAATTCTATTATGGTTTGGAGTTTCTCAGCGTGGCATTGGCAGTCCTGGCTTGTTTCTGGCTTTTGAGAGAACGCCCTGAACTATCCGCCTATAGCCTAGCCATGGTTGGCTTTGCTTTTACCAGCGGTATCGCCCAGCGCATGATCCGCTATATGCTGGTTGCACCGGTTATGTATTTAGTCCTGGCTCG
>CAZPCR010000359.1:0-3749 GCA_964585035.1 uncultured Anaerolineaceae bacterium | reverse complement strand
AAGTCTGCAAGGTTTGGATCGAATGCATCTGGCATCCCTAGCAAGGACAACTGAGCGCCGATATCCGAGTCTGTATTAAAACTGAACTTTGGTAATCCTAGACCTACTTGTGTGGCAGGTTTCATTCCAGCCAGAATGTTATTGAATTTAGCGGAATTTAATTGGCTGTCGAATTCGTCGAATTTTCCTTCGTCCGGAACCAGGATGTCCATGGCGGCGGTATTACCTATGTAATTTAGTTCAATGGCTTTATATGCCTCGCCGATTGAATAAGGTACGTTGGTAAAATTATGCGACATCATTTTTACCTGTGTGACGGAGCCGTCCAATAAATGGAACGGTGCATCTTTCGAATCCGTTGGTTCAAATGGGTCTTCCCAATCGGCCTTGAAATAAATGGCATTAACGAGCACGAGCCTGGTCATGGGATCGATCGCTCCCTCCGGGATCAAATCCTTGATCTTCTGTTGAGTTTGGTCGCTAACCCATTGGTTGATCTCGTTTCTAGCTGTCGCAGATTGATTGACGAAATCGGCCAGCTGTAAACCGGTACCATAATTGTGCGCTAACAAGTCAAGGAATGGTTGCAGGAAGGTAAAGGTTTGTTCTGCCCAAAGTGCATTGGCGATATCAAGATGCATCGGCTGCCCATTATTCGATTGGATCTTGCTTTCATTCATGAGATCAAGATCGAGTTTATTGAAAGCAGGGTGCAACCGTTCTTGCGGTAGTGTGAAATGCAGTGTTTCCGCCATTTGCGATTCGGTCTGATTGCGGGCGCCAGCATATGTCATTGCCAGGGCGAGGGAAATACTGTAAGGCGAAAGAACCTCATTTGCATCGCCGGACTGTAGCGTTTGATAGAGGTTGAACGCGAATATATTGTTTCCATCCGCAAGGGCAGAAAGGTCGCTATCTGCAACGGATGGATTAAGGTCACGCGGCAGGTCGGACCTGGCGTCTTTGACGGGGGAGCGGGGAGTACATGCACCAATGACCATCGAAGTGAATCCAATTATGGAGATAAGTTTATTAAATATATTCATCTCTCTACCTTTCGATTGATCAAAAGACGAAATTCCTGCTTAATTTGTTCCTTCGAGAGCGATTTCCATTGAAACCGCTTCTTAGTCCTCGTTGTAGCATGGGATATTCAGGAACCCAAACTTTTTATAAAATGCGACTGCCCGTTTCTGTTGAGGGCTGGTTTGTAAACGGATATATTGATAGCCGTGAGCGCTGGCAAAATTGAAAAGCCGAGCAACCAGTTGAAATCCGATCCCTTGACCCTGGTATTCATCCAATAACCAAATTCTTTTTAGTTCAGCAATTTTCTCATCTAATTTGCGGATCGCGCCAGTACCAATCAGCCTACCGTCATCCAGTGCGGCCAAAAATAGACCGCTGTTATCGAAATAATGGGTTTGCAAATTATCCATATCGACAAATTCATTTGAATTCTCGAAATATTGAATGCTGTCTTCCAATGAGCCATCCCAGCCAAAGATACCATAGCCCACCGTCAGGATAACCCGTTTAGCAGCTGGAATTTCCTCCTTGAGAATCGGCCGAATGGTGATCATCATGGAATTAAACCATAAATATGCCCAATCTTGGTCAATGGATAGTGCTGCAGGGTACTTGACCGGATGGATAAATATCTTTATCATAGCAACTTATTTTTATGCTATGTGGTAAGAAGATAATTCCTCCTGTTATCATAAAGAGATGCGAAAATTTATAAATATAAGGAAGGGTTTTTAATCAATGAATCTTGAAGGCACCTTGCAAGGAAAACCGCGCGGTCTGGAACAAAAATGGAAAGTGCTGATCTCGGTGATGTTCGGCATATTCATGATCATTCTTGATTCAACGATTGTGAACATTGCTTTTCCAACATTACGAACTCAATTCGGAGCCAGCCTTGCGGACGCGCAGTGGGTGATCAGCATTTACGTTATGGCACTGGGTGTTACCACGCCTATCTCCGGTTTTTTGGCGGATCGCTTCGATATTAAGCGTGTGTATCTATTGGGGTTGGCTATTTTCACGCTGGGTTCATTCCTTTGCGGTATCGCTCCATCCCTGGGTTTGTTAATAGCAGCCAGGGCTTTCCAAGGTATTGGAGGTGGCATTGCACAACCGCTTGGACCGGCGCAGCTCTACCGTGCTTTTCCACCTAAAGAACAAGGTACAGCCCTGGGAATTTTTGGCCTTGCTCTCGTCGTGGCACCTGCTCTAGGCCCAATTCTAGGCGGCTGGCTGGTGGATCTTCAAATTTGGCGGGCGATATTTTTTGTGAACGTACCCATCGGCATTTTAGGCGTGATTTTAGGATCGCGCTTTTTGGTGGATTACAAAACCAGCAAGCATCCTATTTTTGATCCATTAGGTCTAGCAACCGCTGTTATCGGCTTTGGCGCAGTTTTATATGCTGCCTCCATTGCAGAGAATTTCGGATGGACCGGTTCGTCCACTTTGCTCGTACTCGGTTTGGGTTTTGTAGTGTTGATCGTGCATGCCATCATAGAATTATATGTAGCAAAAGAGCCAATGATTAACTTGCGCCTCTTTTTGAATCCCATATTCCTCAATGCCAGCTTGATCGGTTATGTAGCCACGGTAGCTCTATTTGGCGCTGAATTCCTAATGCCCATTTACCTGCAATCTTTCCGTGGGCGAACCGCGTTGGAGGCAGGTATTATCCTACTTGGGGTAGCGGCAACATCGGCCTTTACAACCCCCCTGGCAGGCCGGCTTTACGACAAAATCGGCCCGCGTCTGATCATGATCGTGGGTTTCATCATTTTATGTATTAATACCTGGCAGTTATCACTGATCAAGGGGACAACACCCATCAGTTACATTGTTTACTTATTAGCATTGCGCGGATTGGCGGTGGGATTGACATTACAAACATCCTATGTCGCTGCCTTAAGCAGCATGCATTTAGACCAATTAACACGCGGCTCCTCTTTGCTAAACAGCACTCGATTTGTAGTCCAAGCCGTGGCGGTTGCAGCGCTGGCCACTGTGCTGGTCGGATTCCTCTCGACGAATATTAAAGTCGAACAACAACAATTGCAAAATTCTCCGGCAATTACAACTTCCCGCTTTGGGGTTTGTGAGACACCAGGTGTCGCTCCCCAAGACAACCTTCCGCCAGGGACTTCGGCATCTTTGGCCTCTTTGCCAATCCAATCTGCCCAGACGGCTAAAACCAAAATTATTTCCGACTTAAAACTTGCCTGCGACCAATCACTTCAAGGTTTCGATGCCGCATATCGGATCACATTTTATGCTTCACTTGGAGCTCTCTTCCTGTCATTTTTCCTTCCAGGCTGGCCCGGGAAGTGGGCTGGCCGCGGTTCAACGCAAGGATCAGTGCCAGGAGGGCATTAGATTTATAAAACCCACCTTACAACACCTGAAAGCAGTTTCTTAATCGCTTAATATTTGCTGGGCAATAAAAGGACGCCTTTACGGCGTCCTTTTATTTTTTATACCAAACCTGCAAAATAATCAATTTTTATATGGGAATTATGGATATTCAGCCGACGTAGTGAATCCTTGAAGGAATCCACCATTCCTCGAGGGCCCGAAACATAAAAGATACAATTCCTAAAATCGGGAACCGCTGATCGGATTAATTCCGGCGTGATGCGACCTATCCCCCCAGTCCAATTAGGTGGCGTATTGCGTTTATCGGTTATTGAATAAATTGTCCGTATTCCAAGTTCATGATCGGC
>CAZPCR010000358.1:0-3774 GCA_964585035.1 uncultured Anaerolineaceae bacterium | reverse complement strand
CGGGCAAGTTCGAAACCGGGACACAAAATCATGAGGGCATTGCCGGGGTGTTGGGTGCCGTTGA
Source organism: uncultured Anaerolineaceae bacterium (assembly GCA_964585035.1). GTDB lineage: Bacteria > Chloroflexota > Anaerolineae > Anaerolineales > Villigracilaceae > Fen-1038. The sequence continues at coordinate 3,710 of CAZPCR010000358.1, read as the reverse complement.
ATATTTCCAATGGGTCGGCAAGCGGTTTGGTGATGAGGCGGCAGAAGGCCTCGATGGGAATGGGTATAAAGATCGTGTTCTCGACTTGAAAAAGGCTTTGACCGCCATCCGTGCCTATGAATTCGAGCTCAGCCGGGCTTTGTTATCCGCCTTGCAATCCGTTCCAGGGCTTGCGATATACGGTCTCACCGATGAACGCCGCCTGGAAGACCGGGTGGCGACCTATTCATTCAGGTTGAAAGACCTGCCTCCGCGCAAGGTTGCTGAACAATTGGCGCAGGAAAATATTTATGTCTGGGATGGGAATTACTACGCCCTGAATGTAACCGAGCGGCTGGGGTTGGAAGACAGCGGGGGCATGGTGCGTGTGGGCGCCGCGCATTACAACACGCTGGAGGAAGTGGAGCGGCTGAAAAATGTACTGCTTAAAATCGCCGTAGCCTGATTGACATAACCTTATCCTCATTCCTGTTCCCCCATTACCTTCAACCTTAAAAATTAAACCTTCACCTTTCCATAGAGTTATACATCGCATCCTTCATTGAAATACCGGCCATCATCAGACCGATTTGCTCGACACTCGCCTGGCCGCGCATGACTACCCCGATGATTTTCCCTTCGTAGATCACCGCGATCCGGTCGGAGAGAGTCCGGATTTCATCCAGGTCTTCCGAGATAAGTAGGATGGCAGTGCCGGCTTCGCGCTGTGTTAGCAGTCGCTGGTGGATGTACTCGGTCGCGCCGATGTCCACGCCGCGCGTGGGCTGGGCGGCGATCAGGACTTCTGGGCGGCGTGATAGTTCGCGCGCCATGATGAGCTTTTGAATATTGCCGCCTGACAGGTTCTTCAGCGGTGTATCCAGACTGGGCGTTTTTACGTTGAACTCGTTCACCAGGTCGATGGCATGCGATTCCATTTTGGAGAAATCCAGAAAAATGCCTTTCGTGTATTGCGACAGGTAGTGGTCGTGCAGATAGATGTTCTCCTCCACGGAGAACTCACGTATGGCTCCATCCCGCATTCGCTCTTCGGGGATGAAAGCCATGCCTGCCTCCACTCGCTGGTTAAGGGATGCTCCCGTTACGTCCTTCCGGCCGATGGTTACCTTTCCGGCCGTTGCTTTTCGCATCCCTGCCAGGCTTTCAGCCAGTTCGCGTTGACCGTTGCCGGATACGCCCGCCAGCCCCAGGATCTCGCCGGCCTTGATTTGCAGGTCGACCCCGCGCAAGGCTTCGGAACCCCGGTCGCCCATGGCATGCAAGCCTTCGATATTAAGTGTTACCGGTCCCGCCTTCAACGGCCGTGGCTCGAGTTCTTTCAGTTCCCGCCCAACCATCATCTTCACCAATTCGGATTGTGTCACTTCACCGGTCAAACGTGTATCGATTACTTTCCCATCGCGCAGTACCGTCACACGGCCGCTGACTGCCATGACCTCATGCAGTTTGTGCGTTATGAAGATCAATGAATGCCCTTCCCGGACGATACGCTTCAGGGTCAGGAACAGGTCTTTGACCTCCTGCGGCGTCAGCACCGCCGTCGGCTCGTCCAGGATGATCAGGCCGGCGCCCCGGTAGAGCGCCTTGATGATCTCCACCCGCTGCTGCTCTCCCACTGAGAGCTGCCAGACGTAGGCTTCCGGTTCCACCTTGAGTCCATAAGCACCGGTGAGCTCCCTGATCCGCTGGGTCACTTTTTTGAGGTCCAGCAGCGGCTCGCGGGATGAGCGCAGTCCGAGAGCTACATTCTGTGCCACGGTTAGCGTCGGCACGACCATAAAATGCTGATGGATCATTCCAATCCCGGCCTGGATCGCATCGGCTGGCGAATGAAAGTTGCACTGTTGGCCGTCGATGATGATTTCACCCTCGTCCGGCTGGTATAACCCGTATAACTGCCGCATCAATGTGCTTTTTCCGGCGCCGTTCTCTCCGAGCAGGGCGTGCACTTCACCGGCCTTCACATCGAAGGAAACATTTGAATTGGCCAGCACTCCCGGGAAGCGCTTGACGATATGGCGCATCTCGACGTGCTGAATGACTCGGTGCTGAATGGGTTGTGCTGGGATGACCATGGATCACCTGAAAAATGTTTGTCCTTTACGGACAATCGGGGATGTGCGATATTTCAATTTACTATCTCCTGTCTTCTACCGTGTAAGATTGTCCCCTCTCCCTTAAAAAAGGGAAAGGGGATGATAGTAAATCGATAAAAATTATGGGGTGACCGTGATGGTGCCGTTTACAATGCCCTGTGCGGCTGCATCGCCAGCGGCTTTAACGTCGGCAGGCAGGCTGTAACCGGGGTTGTAGGCGATCTTCAGACCCGCGTTCTTAAGCGTCAGCGTATAAACACTGCCGCCCAGCGTTCCGGCCTGATGCTTGGCGATCATGTCTTTGATCATGGCCGTCCAGTCATAGGCCTGACTGGCAACAACCAGGGAGGGCGCCAGGGAGGACTGGTCCGCCTGGGTGCCAAACCACAGCACATTGCCTGCATCCTTGGCGGCACCAATCGCGCCGACCACCGATTGGGATGAGCCGGTCAGGACATCGGCGCCATTGGCAATATGGGTCTTGGCGGCGGCTGTCATCAGGGCTACATCCGAGAAGGAGCCGGTGAAGGTCTTGGTGATCGTGATGGATGGATCGGTTGCGGTAACTCCCTGAACGAAGCCATCGACATAAGTCTTGCCATCGCCGACTTCTACAGGTCCTGTAACGCCGATCTTCTTGCTTTTGGTCAGCTTGGCGGCTAAAACGCCGTTAACATACCCCCCTTGTTCGGCTGCGGCCGTGTAGGCATAAACATTGGGCATGCCGAATGTATTGACGTCCGTTCCCCACGCAAACGTGACTTTCGGGAAGTCGGGCGCGATATCCTGGACGGAGGAGCCATACTGTGAGCCATGCGCAATGACGATGTCAAAGCCCTTGCTTGCATAATCTCGAATGGCTGCAGCGGCATCCGGCACTTGGAACATATTATCCGTATAAGCGATTTGCACGGCCGATTCTCCGCCCATATCTTTCTGAACCTGCAGCAGCGCGCCGTACATGGACTGGCTGAAGGCCGCGTCGTTTGTGGCGCTCGGCATGATCACCGCAATCTTGATCTGTTTGGTCGCGGCGGCGGGGGCTGCCGGGGTACCGCAAGCGGCTACCAGCATAACTATCAACAACCCTATGAACAGTAAACTTTTGTTTTTCATCTTCGATCTCCTGTTAAAAAAGTTTTAGTCTTCATCTTTTTCAAGATGTTGTTTTGGAACGGCCGACGGCCGTCTTCGACGACTTTAATCAACTAGTTATCGGTAAGTCACCTCCTTTTATTGGACCCATTGTGCTGCGATTTAGCTCTCGCCTCGCTCGAAGGGTTTGTTGAGCGCGGCCGGTTGTCGCGCCCGGTTGACGGTGACCATCAGGGCGGCTATCGTTAATAGATAGGGAAGCATGACGGCTACATCGGATGAGATCTTCACGCCTAATACCTGCATCCATAACTGTAATGAGTTGACGACGCTGAATAATAAAGCGCCACCCATTACCCCCCACGGGTTCCAGCCGCCAAAATAAACCAGGGCGACGGCGATAAACCCCTGGCCGGCGGTCAGATTATCTTGAAAGAGATTGACGAGCGCGATCGATAGTGAAGCGCCTGCCAGACCTGCCAGCACGGACCCAAGGCAGACACTGAAATAACGTATGCG
>CAZPCR010000357.1:0-3794 GCA_964585035.1 uncultured Anaerolineaceae bacterium | reverse complement strand
ATCAAATAACAAACTTTCCATACACAAATCTATAAATATAAATCATTTAAAAAACCACTCGCCAAATGAGCCTGGACGAAGCAGTTGAATACCTGGCCGACGACGAACTGCTGGAGGTCACTCCTCTGACATACCGCATCCGCAAACGCATTCTCAAAACCGACGAACGCGGCAAGCAAACCAAGAAGGCTAAGGAAGCATTAGAAGAATAATTCTTTAGCCGATAATCATGAATATAATATAAAAAATTCCGGCAGGAAATTTTCTGCCGGAATTTTTTATTCCATTTTTTCTATTGACAGGTGAATGATGCCGATCGCTGCGCCGATGCACCAGAACTGTTATAAGCTTCCACACTATAAGTGAGTTGTACGCCAGGCGAGACGTTTGCAACATCTGTATATGAGGTGGAATTGGCTGGTAAATCCGCGATCAGGTTCCCAAGCCGATATACATGATAACCGTTTTCATTATCGGCGGTGTCGGCCCATGTGAGTGTTGTTGTCGTCGTAGAGCTGTCACATTTGTAATTAAAAAATAAGCTTCCCGGGCGATTCGGCACACTGACATTAACCGTGGCCTGTGGCGTCACCTCGGGCAGGCTGGCAAAGCTCCCGCCTGGTGTGGCATCCTGGGCTTGTACCCAGCAAATATCCCCTGTGGGTGCATATTTGATCAGCCAGTAACCATCCGCTGTATCTTTGGCGATCAGATCCACGGTTGTTGCTTTGTTGAGCGAGGCGATCACTTTATCATCCTGGCTGGGACCGCCCCTGCACGTCGTATTATTATTGTTGATATAAAGGGTTGGTTTGGTGGTCGCAGTCGCGGTTCCTACCACTGGCGATGCGAATGGGGTGGCAACGGAGGTACCTGACGAGGTCGGCAGTCCCTGTGCCTTTAAAGTCATTGCCACAATGGTAGATGCTGCGCTCAATGGCTCCGATGATGAAGGTGCCTTTACGCCTATATTACAGGCGGACATCGCAAAGACCAATATGCCAAAGACTGCTAAAAGTTTCATGATCGGTTTCATTGTTTTTTTTCCAAATTAAATTTACTTGGTACAAATTGAGTTAATAGTAATTGTGGCCCGCGGAGATACTCCAACGTCGTTATAGGCCTCCACGCTATATTTTAGTTGAGAGCCAATCGCGACATCGGTAGTGTCTTGAAAGGAAGTCGTAGAGGCAGGCAAGTCAGCCACCGGGGTATCGAATCGATAGACATGAAAGCCGTTTGCATTGTGACCTGGATCAAACCAGGAGAGGCTTATTTTAACCTCATAAACGACGCCGTGGGAGTATGAACAAAAGAAGGGATAACTTATACTTCCGGGAATTGATGGTTGTTTTTGATTGCTCGGCTGCGGTGTAACCTCAGGCAGGTTCCCATAGCTGCCCCCCGGTGAAGCATCCAAGGCCATAACCCAGCATGTTTCCGCGCTGTTGGGAACTTTCACGAGCCAGGCACTCGCGCCAGTGTCTTTTCCGACAATATCTACGGTTGTACCGGTTGTAAAAGTTGATATAACTCTAAAGTTCGTGGCGGGCCCTGTCCTGCATCCGACATTATTGTTTATGAATAGTGTAGGCCTGGTAGTTGGAGTTGCGACGAATTTCGGTTTCGGAGTGCTTGTTATCTGGGAAGCCGAAACTGTAGCCGCCATGAATCGGAGTGCCACTATCGTAGCGGCCATGTTGCCAACATCCGGCGTTGGCGATGGGGACTGAAAGTTATAGGTACATGCTTGCGTCGCAATAATCAATGCACCAAAAATAATCGATAATGTTTTTCGTGAATTCATCCGGTTCTCTTGAACGGCGTGTATCGCATATGGGAAATTTGACCGAGTATATGGAAGAAGCACATGGTATAGCCCTACTGGCTAATCTGCATGGATTGGATCAACGAATCGAGTGTGACCAGCGATGGAGCAAAAGAGTCGTCAGGGGTTGCGTTCATTTTGTCAGTCACGGCTTTAAAGTAATTATTATAGTAGCTGGGATCCGTATAGTTGTACCCTGGGAAGGGAATTCCATCTGCTGGGACCGGGGCGGAGGGATCGCTATTACCACTTGCAAGGAATTTCGCCTCGATCGGTAAAACGGCAACGACATAGTATTTTCCGTCGTTCGTTAACCCTTCATAATGGTAGAAAGTGCCATTGTTGGCGATCGGCCCAACCGCCTGTCCATATTGGGTGATCATACGGACGCCGGTACCGGTTTTGAATTGGATCAGCTTTACTTGTGCCGCGAACATGGAAGCAGCATTGAAGTATGGTACCTGAGGCAGGTTCTCATTCGAAGGAAGCGTGGATGGATTGGAAAGCACAGCCCGCAGCCGTTGCAGGCTGATGTTCGCGCCGGCATAGGCATTTGCATAATCCTGCGCCGGATAAACATCGATCAAAATTTCGGAAAAATATCCTGGGGGTAGGTTATAGTCGTTGAGCTTGAATTCCAGATGCTGTGGAGCAACCGCCCACGGTCCACCATTCTGCTCGTCTGCAGCCGGGATGGTCTGTGTGGAGGCGCTGCTTGCCAGGTTCTCAGGAATGACAAAACTAACGTTGAAATATGTCACCGGTACGCCCTGCAGTGCTGTGGTGGCGGTTGTTGCAGGTGCGGCGGAAGTTAGTGCTTGAAACGTGGCTGCGACAATCGTCGAAACATTGCCCGGTTGCGAAGCGGGCGCAATAGCAAAGCTGCAGGCTAGGATTAATCCCGTCGCTGCAAAGGCGGTAATGATTTTCCGGAAATTTTGCATGTTTTCCTTATTGGGTTGACATGGATTGGATCAGAGCATCCAGTGTAATCAGGGATGGATTGAATTGATCTGCCGAGGATTTATTTATCAGTTCAGTTACTCCATTGAAGTAATTCTCGAAATCCGAACCTGATGCGTTATTTTGCGGAAAGGGGATACCTCCGGTCGGTACCGGAGAGACCGGATTATTATCCGCGCCCAGGAATGGTAGGCTGGTTGGTAGGATCGCCACAATATAAAATCTGCCGTCGCTGGTGAGACCTTCAAAATGATAGAAAAGGCCGCCATTATTAATAGGCGAAACATCCTGCGCATATTGCGTCACAATCCGGAATCCGGAGCCGCCGTTGAAGTGGACGACTTTTTCCTGTACGGCAAACACCTGTCCGGCGTTGAAAAAAGGCACAAAAGGTAGAACGTCATTGGTGTATTGCGAGTCCGGCGTTGACAATACGGCTTGCAGCCTTTTGATGCTTTCCGCCGCGCTTTGATTAGCTGCTGCGTATTGCTGGGCGGGATAAACAAAAATCTGCGGTACATGGAAACTGGCGTTCGATGGATAACCTTCCAGGGTAAGTTGAAGATGAGCCGGTGCTACTTCCCAGGGAGACCCAGATTGATCAGTTACCACATCGATGTTCTCGGCTATGGCGCTCGATGCGAGACCATTGGGAATAATAAATCTTAGCGGGGATGCAAAGATTGAGATGCCATTTTGTGTTGGCGCGTTCGGCATATTAAACAGACTGCAAGCTAGAATCACTTGCAATAGAACAAGCAGCATGAATGATTTGAATAATAGCCTTGAGCGCATCCTATTTTCCCGATTTATGCTTGTATGTCGAGTACCACTACGCTTTCCTGTTCATTGGGATCGTTGCGTGCCACCACTGCTATTACTTCTTCTGTTTCGCTTAAGTTAACTGGTTGATGCGGGACATTGGGGGGAATAAATAAAAAATCACCAGCTTCGTTAATACTCGAATGTTCCAGATTGGGCCCGTAACGGGTTTCGGCGCGAC
>CAZPCR010000356.1:0-3799 GCA_964585035.1 uncultured Anaerolineaceae bacterium | reverse complement strand
CTTCCGATCTGGGCTCAAGAACCTTGAAATCCCTCTGGCGGCTCGCATTTTCGCCGTTGTCGATGTCTGGGACGCCTTGATGTCAGATCGTTCTTATCGCGGCGCGTGGCCAAGAAAAAAAGTTATAAGCCATATTCGTAAACAATCAGGCTCCCATTTTGATCCAAAGGTTGTCGATGTCTTCCTAAATATGATGGAGCAGGAAAATGATAATAACGAGGCTGGTGATATACCCTATTCTAAAATTATTTAACCCTGACAAATCGTCGTTTCCCAGCCTGCAAGATGCCGGGATGGGGAAAAAGTGCATCAGCTCGCTCCAGGACCTGCCCATCCAACCGTACACCCATTTGGGATATCAACCTTTTCGCATCACTCCGGCTGGAAGCCAACCCTGTTTCGATCATAACATCTAGGACCGTTGCATCAGACTTTAGTGGGAACTCCGGCATATCCTCAGGCATTTCCTTTTCTTGAAACAACCGAATGAATGCTTGTTCCGCGGAAACTCCCTCTGCCTCCCCATAGAAGATGCTGACAATCTCACGAGCCAGCCTCATTTTTGCATCACGCGGATGGACTTTGCCTGACTCTACGTCTTTTAGCAAAATATCGATTTCCTTTGGCGACCAACGCGTCACAAGTCGCATATACTTTCCCATGACAGAATCAGGCACGGACATTAATTTGCCATACATATCCTCCGCGCCCGTATTAATGGGCACAACATTTCCAGTGGATTTGGACATGCGCTGCACGCCATCCGTGCCGGGCAAAATGCCTGTAATCACCCCTACCAGCGGTTTTTGTCCCAGGGCTTCCTGCAGCTTGCGGCCGGCGACGATTATATTAAATAACTGGTCCGTCCCTCCGACCTGTACATCCGTCATCTGGGCTACCGCATCGTAACCCTGCATCAATGCATAGAAAGTTTCGTGCAAATAAATGGGTTCGTCTTTTTCCATTCGTTTGGAAAAATTCTCACGAGCCAGAAATTGCTGAACCGTAAAATTTTGCCCCAGCCTGATCAAATCCACCAGAGACAACTTGCTCAACCATTCACCGTTATAACGGACCTTCGTTTTATTGGGGTCTAGTACCCGGAATGCTTGTTCCGAATAAGTCTTTGAATATTCGGCAACCTGTTGCTCTGTGAGGATCGGCCGGGCTTTATTTTTGTCAGAAGGATCGCCAACCAATGCCGTATAACTTCCAATTAGAAAGGTTACGTCATGGCCCAAATCCTGGAATTGTCGCAATTTACGCATTGTGATTGTATGCCCCAGATGCAAATCAATGGAAGTTGGGTCATAGCCGCAATAAACACGGAGAGCCCGTCCTTCCTTCTGGGAATCGATCAAGCGGGTTCGCAGTTCAACGGTCATGGCTTTTTTTAGATCTTCATCGCCATATTCTGTACCCTGCATCAAAAGCTCAACCTGATCATCTATATTCATCAAAATCTCCTCAAGCAATGGGGTTGTATCAATGGTATAAAAAAAAACGCGCCCTCGAGGGCGCGTTAATTTTCCCTCGCAATCATTACGCGCGGAAATTATAATATTTTATTGAAATAACAGCGGGCATGCTATTATTATACAACATTCGCCCATCACTGACTCAAGGTTACGGGGAACGTCCATGGTCCGCTCACAGTATAGAACTCGTCGCTGTAAACCATTTGCTCCGCTTCATCCTGTGACATGTTGTTCGGTTTGCTTGTTATCTGCATTGTCATGGCACCATTTACATCGGCGCAATTAAGTTTAATGGCGACTCCCCGGTCATTGAGCGTTTGCTGTATTTTTGGCAGATATAACGAGCAATATTCATCCTGACTCGGATAAGCCCCTAGTGACTGAATCGTCAAAGAAGCCGCAGATAAATCCGCATCAGGAGGAACATAAAATCCAAGCTCATCACAGCGTGTACCTGGATTGCCTTGCGTTGCAACCTGTTTACTTAACATATCCGTACTGAAATCGGAGACCGACTGACCGGCAAAATCTAAGTGCGCTTCCCAAATTGTCCAGTCTGAGTTATCGGGTAGGGCAAAGCAAATGTCGGCATTCACTTGTTTCCCATCGCGCCAGGCACGCTGCAGATTTACTGTAAACCCGCTTACTGTTAAGCTCGTGTTTGACTGAGGAGCCTGATTGGTCGGATAGGCCGGGTTAATTTCAGGTGTTGCCAACCCTAAGGAAGATAAAAACGTGGGGAGGACAACCGGTGATTTTGCGGCCGGACCGCAAGCGGTTAAAGTTAGTAATGCTATCAACCCAAAGAAGTGTAATAGACGTGACATTTTTTCTCCTGTTACATATCACATTTTCGGGAAAAACCAACAAAATCCAAAATATATCCGTAATCTCTAGCAATATACTGAGTGACGCCTGAATAGCGATTATATATCATCTAACATACCACAATCAGCTGAGAATTATCAATTAACTTACATTACTCTTAAGACAAAGTCGGAATTACGCAGGGAAAGGTTTCATCATTTGAATATATCCTGGAGAGCGGATTCAATTGTAGGAAACCGGAATTCGTATCCTAACTCCAAAAGTCGCTTTGGCAGGCTGTTCCGCCCATCGATCACTAACGTACTCATCTCACCCAATACCATCCGCAATAATAAAGCCGGAGTCGGGAACCAATATGGACGGTGCAAAGCAGTTGCAATTGCCCGCATAAATTCGTCATTCGAGGTTGGCGTAGGGGATATTAAGTTAAAAACACCACGTCCCTTCTCATTTTCGAGAAGAAAACGAAGGGCACGTATCTGATCAGCGATATGGATCCAGGGCACAGCCTGTTGGCCGCCGCCCAACCGTCCGCCAACAAAGAGACGCACTGGCAGCGCCATAAGCGGAAACAAGCCGCCATTTGCAGCAAGCACAACCGCGCTGCGCGCTGCTACGTAACGAACGCCTAACTCTTCGACCGGATTTGTAGCCGCTTCCCATTGAACGGCCACCTGTGCAAGATAATCACTGGCTGGGGGTGTCCCCTCGTCCGCTATCGTATCGCCGTGCGCACCATAATAGTTTATACCGGAAATTTGTATGAATATCCCCGGGCGGTGGATAGAATTTTTTATTGCCGAGGCCAGCGTACGGCCGGGCGATATCCTGGAATCAAGGAAATGTTTTTTTTGAGATTTTGTCCACGGCCAATGCTCCAATCCGTAACCGGTCAGATTCACAACCGCGTCCATTTCACCGATCCGTTGCCCCCATCCATTTGTAGTAATTCCGTCCCAATGGATCTCATTCTCATTTTCAGAATTATGCCGTGTGAGGATCCAAACTCGGTGACCCATAGATCGTAAATATTTAGTAAGGGAAGAACCCATGAAACCGGAACCGCCAGCGATTAATATGTTCATGCCAGCCTCGCCATTATGCTATAATCATGCCCATTGCGGAGGGCTCTATGCAGGAGCCTGTATTGGTACTTAACGCGAATTTTGAACCTATAAACATTTGTACAACACGCAGGGCGGTTGGACTTATCCTTGGGGGCAAGGCAGCAATGGTAACAAATGGCCGAGGATATATTCACACCATCAAAGAGCTGATTCCACGCCCTTCAGTTATACGTCTTGAAGCACAAATCCACCGACCGCGTCCGCGTGTCAAATTGACACGTCGCGAAGTGTTTCGCCGGGATAATTATACATGTCAATATTGCGGGCGACGGGATGGAAGCCTGACCGTGGACCATGTTTTACCCCGATACCAGGGAGGACTTCATATTTGGACGAATGTCGTAGCTGCATGCCCTTCATGCAACC
>CAZPCR010000355.1:0-3808 GCA_964585035.1 uncultured Anaerolineaceae bacterium | reverse complement strand
TTGGTGGGTTTTTCGTTCATGAATTCCTTTTGGAGGGCAGGCAGGGGATAGGGCAGGCACGGGCGAACCATGGTTCGCCCCTACGGTTGCCCATCGTCCCAGCTGATGGTGAGCTCGCGGTTTTTTTTATTGGCGGTGATGTTGGTGGGTTTTTCGTTCATGAATTCCTTTGCGTGCCTCGCCCCACGCTTTCAGCCTGGGGCGAAAGATTCCGAAAAAAAGGACGTGTGCGGGGCGTGCGCCCCGCACACGTCCTTTTTTTCGGGTAGTCTACGGAGGTTAATTATGTTAAGGTGAAGGGACGACGGCGAGGAAATCGGCGGCAGCCCAACCGGCGCGGGTGGAGTCATAGGGCGCGACGAGGTACCACCAGGTATGTCCATCCGCGGTCTGCGGACCATCCTTGACCTGGAAGGTCTCGGATTCGGAGACAAGCTGAAGAGTATCGCTGTTCAGGCTGGCTGCGGAGTGAAGGCGCAGTCCCTGTCCTTCGGTTCCGGTGATCTGTACATAGCCGCCCACGCCAATCTGTCCGGGAGGCGGCGTGACGGTCCCTGAAGGAGTCGAGGTGGCCGTAGGGTTGGGGGTGAGGCTGGGGGGGGCGATGATGGTCAGGTCGGCAGGCACAAAACCCTGGTTCTCAGTTGGACGCGGCCGCATCCAGCCGATGGAGATCAATGTGATAAGCAGCAGGCAGCCGGCAACGGCCAGCGCGCCGAGGATGGTCCACAAGTTAATATTAATAAGGGGAGGGTGCTGTCTGCGGCGGGTCATGGGAGGAGGAAGAAAGCCAATCCAAGGATGAGATAAATTGCAAGCAAACCTGCGCCTTCCAGCCAGGTCGATTCACCATCGGAGGATACCAGCGCGGAGATCACGACGGCTGTCAGGAGGGCCAGCAGCTCGAAGCTGTTGAAGACCAACTGCAGTGGATGACCGAGCAGGAGGCTGATAAAAACCAGCAGCGGCGCGACGAAGAGCGAAATTTGCAGGCTGGATGAAATGGCGATCTCGGTGCTCAGGTCCATTTTATTCTTGAGCGCCATCTGGACGGCCACGAGATGCTCGGCCACATTACCGATGAGCGGGACGAGGATAATGCCGAGAAAGAACTCGGAGATGCCCAGGCCGGTAATGACCGCCTCGGCGACATGGACGAGCGATTCGCTCAACCAGGCAACACCCAGCGTGGATAATACCAGTATCACCACGATCTGGAACAGCGTGCGCGAGGGCAAATCGCTTTTGGTTAATTTATATGAAAGAGGACTGTCCTGTGTACGGGAGGCATCGAACAAACCGAGGCCGTAGAGGACCAACATAACGATCGCCACGCCAATGCTCAAGGTCTCGACATTGGCGCTGCCGGTTTCGCTGATGGTTTTACTGAACACGGATGGAACGATCAGTGTGGTAACGGCAAGCGCCAGAAGGATGGCGTTGCGGCTGGCGTTCCTTTTGTTGAATTTCTGGACGCCGTGACGTATCCCACCGGCTGCCATGGCGAACCCGAGCACGAGCAGCAGATTGCCGATGATCGAACCGGTGATGGAGGCTTTAACCAACTCGAGCAAACCGGCCTGCACGGCCGTGATTGTGATGATGAGCTCCGCGGCGTTGCCGAGGGTGGCATTGAGCAGAGCGCCGAAGCGCGGGTTGGTATAAGAGGCCAGGTCTTCAGTGGCTTCCCCGATATAGGAGGCAAGCGGGACAATGCCGAGCGCGGCCAGGGTGAAGACCGCGACCGGCGGCCAGCCAAGCAACTGGGCGGCCAATGTTAAGGGCAGCGCCAGAAGCAGAAAGATCAGTGGGTTCTTCTTTATAAATGGAATAATATTATTCATGAAACTTTTTCTTTAAGTAACTTCAGTCCATTCGGCGGGACGATCACTTTCAGGGCCTGCTTCCGGATGTTGATCTCGACCTGCCTGCCACCCAGCATCGGCTCGCCATCCATGTGAACGGAGAACATCGTATCCGATTCTATCCGCACATTGTGAAAAGGCAAGCGGCGCGCCTGATCGCTGGATAGATGGAGACCGGATATCAGATCGAAGTAAGTGCGCAGGGCGTCGGCCATGTTCTTGCCGCTGAGCAGCCAGAGGTCCATTTCACCATCGTCGAGATAGGCGTTCGGTGAAAGGACGGCCAGGCCGCCAAGATACCTGCGAATGTTGGTGGCGACAGCCAGCAAGTAATGACCGTCGACACGCTGGCCGTCGGCCCATACGCGCAGGTCCACACCCAGCCAGGTGGCAGCCGTCCAGGCGGCCGCGGCGATATACTGCGGGACCGATACATACTTGGCGATGCGCGGGCGCGGCTCCAACTGATGAATGGTCATGGCATCCAGACCGACACCGAACCAGAGTAAAAACGGATGGTCGTTGCACAGGCCAACGTCGACGCGATGGACGGGCGCGTCTGAGAGCATGTGTGCGCTTTTTTCCAGGGCGCGAATGTGAAGCCAGTCGAAGGCGGGCTGGCCCAGTTCCATGGCCCAGACGTTCATCGTTCCGGCCGGGAGGACGCCGAGAGCCGTCTCGGTGTTGATAAGGCCGCCAGCCACCTGCCCGACCGTGCCATCACCTCCTATGGCAAAGACTGCATCATATTTTTCGATCGCGGCCTGCTGGGCGATGCGTGTCGCATGGCTGCCGCTGAGTGTCTCGGCGATGTCCACCTGCCAGCCTGCAGCGCGCAAGGGATGCAGGATGCCGTGCACTAAAGGCCGAACGGGGATGAGTCCGGCGGCCGGGTTGTAAATTAATAGTCCGTTGCGCATGGAATGATTATAGCAGGAGGTTAGCATCGGCGATTCATATGCTTCGACGAGTAGGAAGAACACCTGCATCTACGAAGACGAAAGAATTCCGAAACATGATTAACCCTCAATTTAATCATATGGATTTTTGAATGCCCTTAAGCCCTCACCCCCGGCCCCACACCCACAGGGGGAGGGGTGAAAAACATAAAAAAAGGATGATGTTTGCCCGTTAGCCAAACGCATACAGTTTTTCAGAAGAATTATGAGATTAGGGGTGAGTCATATTTTGGGTACTTCGTGCAAGAATAATGGTAGTTACGATAATTGAAGATGTATGGTTCAGCAATTCATATCTTACGTCGACGATTCATCCTTACAGGATCCACACCCTTCGGGTACGCTGCGCTATGGTTCGCGATATCGTCGGTGCGGGTGATGACGACTCGTATGAAGATTGGTATCAACGTTTATATGCTTCGGTGTGCAGGAAGAACACCTGCACCTTCGGTCATGTCGCTTGCTTCGGCGATTCATATCGCCGAAGTTGCCGACCCTCGCTGGAAGCTCGGTCGGCTTAAGCCGCCTCGCCCTATCTGTTATAATTTTCTCAAATGAACCAACCTGAAGATGGCCGCGTGCTGAACGGTCGTTACCAACTGCTTGAACGATACGGTTTGGGCGGCATCGCGATCGTTTATCGCGGCCGCGATACACTGTTAGACCGTTATGTGGCGATCAAGGTTTTGCGTGACGATAAAGCCCGCAGCGCCGATTTCGATCTGCAGTTCCAGCACGAGGCGCGCGCGGCGGCCAACCTTTCGCACCCGAACATCGTCACCGTATACGACTTTGGCATTGATAACGGGCAGCCATTCATCGTCATGGAGCTGGTACCCGGCACCGACTTGAAATCCCTGCTGCGCAAGCGCGGACGCTTCAGCGTGGAAGAAGGTATCCCGTTGATGGTGCAAGCCTGCGCGGGATTGGGTTATGCCCACCGCGCCGGCCTGGTGCACTGCGACGTCAAGCCGCAAAACATGC
>CAZPCR010000354.1:0-3811 GCA_964585035.1 uncultured Anaerolineaceae bacterium | reverse complement strand
GTGGGGGTTCTATATGCGGGCCTGATCTTAACGGAGAATGGTCTACGCACCCTGGAATTCAACGCACGGTTTGGCGACCCTGAAACGCAAGCGGTACTTCCATTACTCGAAACGGATCTACTGGATATTGCCGAAGCCTGCGTGAATGGAACCCTGGCGGATGTAAATATTCGTTGGAAGGACGGCGCGTCAGTATGCGTGGTAATGGCGAGCAAGGGCTATCCGGAAAAAGCGGTAGGTGGAAATCAAATTACATTTTCTCCACTGCCTGAAAATATGGTCTGTTTTCATGCGGGGACGAAATTGGATAATGATCATGTGATCACTTCAGGCGGGCGTGTGTTGGGTTTGACCGCCTGGGACAGTAAGCTTTTGTGCGCCTTGGATACAGTCTATTCGAATATGAGCTGTGTTTCGTTCGAAGGAATGAATTTTCGCAGGGACATCGGCCTCCGCGCGTTGAAGGATGTAAAATGACAAAATCGAGTTATGCCGCCTCCGGCGTGGATATCGACGCGGGCAACCGAGCCGTGGACCTGATGAAAGAGGCAGTGCAATCAACCTACTCGTCTACTGTCCTGGCAGGCATCGGTTCCTTTGGCGGATTGTTCGACGCATCCATTTTGAAAGAGATGAAATCGCCTGTATTGGTTGCATCCACGGATGGAGTTGGCACCAAGGTGAAACTGGCTTCGTCTGTTGGGCGTTTTCACGGCATCGGACATGATATTGTCAACCACTGTATCAACGACATTATTGTGCAGGGCGCACGCCCGCTTTTTTTTATGGATTACTTTGCCACATCCAGGCTCGACCCCGAACAAACTGCCGAAGTAGTGACAGGCATTGCAGAAGCGTGCAAGGAAGCTGGAATGGCTTTGCTGGGTGGCGAAACTGCCGAGATGCCCGGGGTCTACGAACCAAATGAATTTGATGTGGCAGGGACCATCGTGGGGTTTCTGGAGCGTGAAGATATCCTGCCACGCGAGAATATCAAAGCCGGAGACTTTTTGATCGGTCTGCAATCCAGCGGGCCCCATACCAACGGCTATTCGTTGATCCGAAAAATATTTTCAGACTTTCCATTCGACATGATCGTACCTGAACTCCGTGTTTCCCTCGCGGATGCTCTGCTCGCGCCTCATCGTTCTTATTATTCTATTCTCTATCCTTTACTTTCTCACATCAAGGCCCTTGCACATATTACTGGAGGCGGGTTTATTGAAAATATCCCGCGCGTTTTACCAAATGATCTGGACGCAATCATCCATGTCGGCTCGTGGCATATTCCACCACTTTGGAATCTCATTCAACGAACAGGAAACATTGCCACAGATGAAATGTACCGTGTCTTCAATATGGGCATCGGTATGGTGCTGATCGCAGACAAAGGTTCAGTTCCTAAAATTCAAAACCTGATCCCGGAAACCACTTTTGTGATCGGCGAGCTTGTTCAGGGCCATCGGAAAATTCGACTCGTGAACTAAAAGGAATATTTCATGCCATCCTCTTTACCGCTACGTTACGGCGCCAATCCCCAGCAGGCACCTGCACGTGTTTTCATGCCTTCCGATACCGAGCTGCCTATTACGGTCCTAAATGGCGCTCCCGGATATATCAATTTATTGGATGCGCTCAACTCATGGCAGCTGGTGCGCGAACTTAAATACGCACTTGATCTACCGGCCGCCGCTTCCTTCAAACATGTCAGCCCGGCGGGAGCAGCGGTAGCCATTCCGTTATCCGATACACTTAAGAAGGCCTATTTCGTAGATGACCTTGAGCTTTCGCCGCTAGCCACCGCTTATGCGCGCGCCCGTGGAGCGGACCGCCTGTGTTCTTTTGGCGATTGGATCACCTTATCCGATACGGTCGATGAAGCCACTGCGCGACTTATAGCGCGTGAAGTTTCAGATGGAATCCTTGCGCCTGCTTATGAACCTGCTGCGCTAAATATCCTCAAGAATAAAAAACAAGGCAAATATGCCGTCGTTCAAATCGATCCATCTTATGAGCCATCTTCTCCGCAGGAAATTCGCGAGGTCTTTGGTATCCGTTTGGAACAGCGCCGTCACGACCGCAAGGTCACGCCCGACGATTTCACCAATATTGTCACAACAAACAAGGATTTATCGGTATCGGCCATTCGCGACCTCACCGTGGCATGGATCACGCTCAAGTACACCCAATCCAATTCTGTTTGTTTTGTGGTCGATGGGCAGGCGATCGGTGTCGGTGCAGGCCAGCAGTCGCGCATTCATTGCGTGCGCCTGGCGGGGCAGAAAGCGGACCTGTGGTTCCTACGGCAACATCCATCCGTAATCGATCTTCCATTCAAGCCATCCATAAAACGTCCCGACCGCGACAATGCCATAGACCAGTACTTACGCGACGATGTGACACCCAATAAAAAAGCTGATTGGAGCGACGTATTTACACATGCTCCCCAACAACTGACTCCCGACGAAAAGCGGGAGTGGCTCTCCAAACTTGATTCCATCACACTCGGCTCCGATGCATTCTTCCCCTTCCGCGACAGCATCGACCGCGCGGCGGTGAGCGGTGTGAAGTACGTGCTGGAACCAGGGGGGTCCACACGTGACGAAGCCGTCATTCAAGCTGCAAACGAATACGGCATGACGATGATCTTCTCGGGTGTGCGGCTCTTCCATCATTAATTATGCCTGTCCGCCTTGTCGTGCTTGTTTCCGGTAATGGTTCCAACTTGCAAGCCATCCTGGATGCTTGTGCAGATCAGGTATTGCCTGCTTCGGTTGTATCCGTTATTTCAAACAAGCCAGATGCCTATGGATTGATACGCGCACATAACGCAGGAGTTGAATCGTTTTATTTTCCGAAGCTTGAAACAGAATCGCGGCGAGAATACGATTCCCGTCTCGCCAACTGCATTGCAACAAAACTACCCGACTACATCATCCTGGCCGGCTGGATGCGTATTCTGACATCTGCTTTCCTCGAGCATTTTCCCAACCGTGTTATTAATTTGCATCCTGCCCTGCCGAACACGTTTCCCGGCATACACGCCATCGAACGCGCCTATGATGCATACAAATGCGGCAAAATTGATCACACAGGCGTCATGGTTCACTTCGTCCCCGATGAAGGCGTGGACAATGGCCCTGTGCTGGCTACGGAGATTGTTGTCATTCATCCAAACGATACGTTAGAATCCCTTGAAGTGCATATCCACGAAGTGGAGCATAAGTTATTAGTAGGTGCGCTCAAGAATATAATCGACGAAAATGATTTATAAAAATAGCTATCCATCGTTGAGCACAATTACGATTGTAGAGATATGAGGATATAAATATGCCGACAGCCATTCTTTCCGTTTACAACAAAACCGGAATTATCGAATTCGCTCAGGGTCTCGTCTCGCTTGGCTGGACGCTGCTTGCTTCGGGTGGTACCGCCAAACTCCTGCGTGAAAATAAAATAGGTGTAACCGAAGTTGCAGATTACACCCGGTCGCCGGAAATTCTTGGTGGGCGTGTGAAAACTTTGCATCCTGCCATCCACGGCGGGTTGCTTGCCCGCCCAAACGAATCCGACCATCTTGAACTGATCAACCTCGGCTGGGATTATATTGACCTCGTTGCCGTAAACCTTTATCCCTTCGAAGCCACTGTCGCGAAGACAAATGTGACTTATGAGGATGCAATTGAAAACATAGATATCGGGGGTGTCACGCTGATCCGTGCCGCGGCGAAAAACAATGAAAGGGTCACTCTTGTTTGCGACCCGGCTGATTATGCTGGTATCCTATCCGCGCTTAAAATCGGACTGATTC
>CAZPCR010000353.1:0-3813 GCA_964585035.1 uncultured Anaerolineaceae bacterium | reverse complement strand
GCAGCGACACGAACTGGCCGAGCAAGCGATTGTCGAACAAGGAGTGAGCGAACGCAGATCGGGTCGGTAGGTTTAACGGAAAGCAGAAACATTTAATCAAAAAGCAGTTATTGCCCCTTTAGCCGGGAGAACCGCGACTTGCCTGCGCTAATATGCGGCGGCTAAAAACGAATTCTGGGGGCGGGAAAAACGGGTCGCGCCGAGGCGATGTGCAGCTGTGATGATTTGCTCTAGATGTCGTAGAATCTGAATAGCGAACATGTGCTCTGCATGCAAGGCGGAACGTAAAGCAAGAGAGACAAAAGGAGAATCAACACGCTGTAGAAGAAACTCTAATATTCACAACAAGAAATAGGTGCCGATGAAAGAGTTTGTAATTCCGACGGCGTTGAGCGGAGCAACTAACATGAACCTTGCTACAGTCTACCTCTTCACTCATATAGGTCCTTACCAAAATTTCATCATTGCTGGCAATGTTGTATTCTGGGTTGTTTTGGCAGCATTCCTCTATTTTAAGCTGCTACAAGCCCTCTACCGAGAGCCAAATCTCTTTAAAACGTACGTCTTTTCCAGTATACCGGGGGTTACCTATGTGGTCAGCTCGATCGCTTTTCTCATGTGGTATGCGGTCTTCGTGCCCCTCTTCATACCTGGCACGTTGTACTATCTGCAGCATAGAGAAGAATACGCGAATCTTGAGGCAGAGTACTATTCGGGGCAGAGCGGCGTCGTTGAAGGTGTGGTACATGTGATCCACGCCCAAGATCCGCGCGGGCACGACCAGGGGGACATTATTGAGGTAGGTGGGATAACGCTGGAGATCAATTACTTTAGTTCAGGCTTTGGCTACCATACGACAATATCTCACCATGGTGTACTCACAGAGGGAACGTACGCGCGAATATACTATTCGCAGGAACGCCTCAGCCCAGACCCGTTGAACCAGATTCTACGTATTGATGTGCAGCAACAGTAGGACGATTTCGTGATTAATCTGGACAGCCCGTTGGCTGTTTGCATTCGACTCGACCGACCGCCAAACCCTTACCGCGTGCCCATGTCACAGTCAATAGGATGAATTGCATTGGCAAAGGGAGACGATCGCTCTTTTAATTTACTACTCCATCCTGGTGGTTCTACACGCAGGCTCGTCAATGACGTAAATAAAGTGGACGCTTAGTTCCCCAGCCAGTGCAGCTAGCGAATGAATTTTGTCATGCCGGGACGACTGACATAACAGGGATGGTTAGTCCGTCTCTGGATGGCAGGTGCGAAATGGACAAGCTATTAAAAGATTCCTAAAAAAACATCCGGTCGATTACAAATCGATCGGATGTTTTTCAACTATTCACTAATCTCTTACGCCTGATCGCTAATTACTGATTACCGGCAACTGTTCCCCATATACCTTGCGATGCACGATGCTCAACGCACGCACCTGGTCGCCGTGCTGTAAATATCTAATGACGAAATCTGTCTGTGATTTTGTCTATTAACTCTTTGGATTGCAACCGCAGCAGTTCAACCTTCCATTCCAACTCCGGTTCCATGTCATGGTGTTCTTCATCCTTTGCTTCTTTGTCGACTTCGACTTTTTTTCTAATATCTATTTTGCGTTGGGCCATCAGTTGGAGAACTCTCTCATCCTCGCCGGCATCCAACCAAAAGCCATCTTTGTTTTCGCAGTATTCCAAGGTTAGATCGTAAAGCCTGTAATCAAATTGTCTCAAGGGAGTGCTGCATTTTGGACACTTATACTCTGACGGTTCGCTCGAGAAAACCAGAGTGCCTTTCTCATGCTCATCCCCCTTGAATTTCTCGTTCTCAAGCTGATCCAACTGCTGGGCGCTAAACCACATTCCATGGTCATTGGTACATGAATCAACCTCAATCCCATGATGCATTTGCTTTACTAAATCTATACCGCACTTAGGGCATTTCATCGACTCACCTTCCTTTTCATATCACATTTTGTCATTGGTCACTTTTAAACATCATCCTAGGAATAATTCTACACAACCTAATCACTGATCACCGGCAATTGTTCCCCATATAACTTGCGATGCACAATGCTCAACGCCCGCACCTGGTCGCCGGCGTGATAGGACGACCGTACCAGCGGCGCAGACTCGACCCACTTGAAGCCGATCTCCTTCCCATAGTTCTTCAGCTCTACAAATTCTTCCATGGTGTAAAAGCGGGCGATGGGCAGGTGTTTCTTGCTCGGTTGGAGATACTGGCCGATGGTCAGGATGTCCACGCCCCATGAACGCTGTGCGCGCATCACTTCTTTAACTTCATCGATCTCCTCGCCCAACCCGACCATGATGCCTGATTTGGTCAGCACTTCGGGGTCGAGCTGCTTGGCGTGTGTGAGCGTGGCCGCGGCCCAATCGTAATTGTCCTGCGGCTGCACCTGCTTGAACAGTCTCGGCACCGTTTCGACGTTGTGGTTCAGGATCTCGGGCCGAGCGTCCATGACGATCTTAAGGGCTTCGAGTGAGCCTTTGAAATCGGGGATCAGTACTTCGATGGAACAGCCGGGCAGCAGCTGGCGGATGCGGCGGATGACCATGGCAAAGATCGGAGCGCCGCCGTCGCGCCGGTCATCGCGGTTCACCGAGGTGATCACGGCATGTTTCAGGTTCATCGACTTCACGGCCTGTGCCACGCGTTCGGCCTCGCCCCAATCCAACATTGCCGGCTTGCCGTGTTTGATGTCGCAGAACCCGCAGGTGCGCGTGCATACGTCGCCGAGCATCAGGAAGGTCGCGGTCCCCGAACCCCAGCATTCGCCCATGTTCGGGCACATGGCTTCTTCGCAAACCGTATGCAATTCCTTGGAGCGCATCAGCGTTTGCAGGCGTTCATAGGTTTCGCCGGAGGGGGCGCGCACCTTGATCCACTCGGGGCGGCGGAGGGGACGGGTATCAATTGTTTCGGGGTTTACCCGATCACGTGTGGGAGTAGCTGTCATAATTTCCAGTTTTAAAAGGATGTTAAGACCCTAAAGGTTTGTTGAATTTATATCTTGCGGACTTTAAACCGCAAACCTTTGACTTCGACGACCTCCACCCTGTCGCCCTTACCGATCGCACCTGATCCTTGCGAGGCTTCCGCTGACCAAAGCTCGGAACCGACCTGCACCTGGCCCGATGTGCCTACCTCGGTCTTGGCATAACCCAGTTTGCCGACGAAGGATTCCACGCCCGTTTGGATGGGGGAACGCTGCGCACGCAGTGCATAGGTGAGAACAGTTGCAAACATCAAGCCGATCGCGATGCCAACCCCCACGACCAGCGGTACGGATACGCGTTCGAACTGTGGCACACCCGGTGAGTTGAACAACACCAGCCCGCCGATAATAAAGGAGGCTACGCCGGCGGCTGTCAGCGCGCCGTGCGTGGGTGCTTTGATATCGAGGATGAACAGGACGAATGCCGTGGCGATAAAGATCAGGCCGAACCAGTTGACCGGCAGTAGGCCGAGTCCATAGATCGCCAGGGCCAGGCAAACCACGCCCACGAATCCGGGCGCCCATGTGCCGGGATGCGACAGCTCAATTTGCAGGGCAAGGACACCGAGCGAGAGCAGGATGAATACGATGTTTGAATCGGTCAAAACCATTAGGACCTGTTCGATCAGGCTCATGTCAGCGTTCTGCGTTGTTACATTGGTTGTATTTAATGTGTGAATTCCGTCCGGCATAGCCACTTGAAAACCGTTGAGCTGTTTGAGCAGGTCATTCGTGTTAGTGGCGATGAAATCGATCAGGTGGACTTGAAGCGCTTCCGTGGCCGTGACCGCTTTGGC
>CAZPCR010000352.1:0-3815 GCA_964585035.1 uncultured Anaerolineaceae bacterium | reverse complement strand
ATCGTTACGTCATCGGGAACCAGTTCACCTTTGTCCATGTAAGACTTGGCTTGTTGTCCCAAATCAGAATTATTTTTTATATTCTCCCGGAACAATTCTCCTGACGAAATATGGATCAGGCCGCTTTTCTGCGCCAGGATTTTTGCTTGCGTCCCTTTTCCAACGCTGGGTGGACCGAGGAGAACGATGTAAGTTGCCATGTTTATGTTTTAGCTTTTCTTTTAATGTACAAGCAATGTATCCTGATAGCCGTGAAGCTTCAACTCGGCTTCGATATTAAGGAAGGTATCCCGCACCACACCGACCACAATCAACAAACCTGCCGAGGAAACCAGGAAAAGACCCGTCGATGCAGTGGATGTTTGAGCTATGTTGAATAAGGACAGGATCTTGCTCAAGAGGAATGGCAGTGCTGCCACAAGTCCGAGGAAGAATGCACCCGGCAATGTGATGCGGTTCTGCACCTTGTTAAGATATTTCTGGGTTGGTTCGCCAGTATGCACGCCCGGGATCTGCGCGCCGACTTTCTTAAGGTTATCACCGTAGTTTTGCTGTTCGAACAAAACCGAGGTATAGAAGAAAGTGAACGATACTACCATCAGGAAGTACAGCAGCCAGTACACCCAGTTATTCGTTCCCGTCCCACCTAGTGTGCTCTGGACGCCAAGCGCAAAACTCTTGATCCCTGGAACAGACGAACTTGTGAAATAACTGGCAATGATCGCCGGGAACTGCAGGATGGCGCTGGCAAAGATCAAGGGGATCATGCCGGCCAGGTTGACCATCAGAGGCAACGTGCCTTTTACCGGCATGGACATCCGGCTGCCCATGCGCCGGCCCGGATACATGACCGGTACATTTCGACGGCCCTGCTGCACGAAAACGATGGCAAAGATCACTAGAATGATCACAATGATCGTGAAAGTCATCAGGAACCAGGCGCTGTTCGGGTCCGCCAGCAAGCTGAGGAGATTGCTGGGCATACGTGCCACGATACCCGAAAAGATGACGAGGGATAGTCCCTGGCCGCGAATACCGTATTCCGAGATCAATTCACCCAGCCATATGGCAAACATGGTACCGGCAGTCATCGCAAACAAAATCGTGAGAGAGGGCAGCCAAAGATCGCTGCTAAAACCGAAGGGGACGATCACCTTGTTCAAGGCCTGTACCGAAAGCGAGTTGAAAATATTTATTTGTCCAATGGCGGATAGGACGGCCATTGGGACGGCCAGGAAATAAGTCCAACGTTCCATCCACTGCCGGCCTTCACGCGGGTCTTCCTGCATACGTCGCTGCAAGGCCGGTATGATTGGGATCAACAATTGCAAAATAATCTGGGCGGTGATATACGGGTACACACCCATGGAAAGCAGGGAAAAGTTGGATACCGTTCCTCCGGATAGCAGATCCAGGAAGCCGAGGAAGCCACCGGAGCCTGCTCCGCTGGTACGAAATGCTTTCAGCGTGGCAAAATCCACTCCCGGTACGGGAACATTCGCAGCCAGACGATAAAGGGCCAGAATACCCAGCGTGATTAATAATTTCCGCCGTATATCTTCTGACTTCCAAAGGTAACGCCAACCCGAAAATGCCGATTTCATGAGGGACTCCTCGTCATGGAACTACTGGATCATTTCAACGGAACCGCCAGCCGCTTCGATCTTCGACTTGGCGCTTGCGCTGATACGATGCACTTTCAATTTGAGCGCGACCTTCAACTCGCCGCGTCCCAGCACTTTGGTGGGGTTGCGCGAATCCCGGAGCAGGTGTGCATTTTCGAGGGCTTCCGGGTTTACTTCCGCATTGTTTTTGAAGACTTCAGCCAATTGATCGATATTGACTTCATTGAATGTCAACTGGTCCGGAGGCGTAAAGCCTTCGCCGCGAATGAACGGCAGGCGGCGGAAGAACGGCAAATTTCCGCCCTGGCGGTAAAGGCGACCTCCTTCGCCGGAGCGTGAGCCCTGACCTTTGGTCCCGCGACCGGCCGTCTTGCCCTGGCCAGCGGAGATGCCGCGTCCAACGCGTTTACGATTCTTTTTGGAGCCTTCATTAGGCACAAGGTTATGTAGTTTCATTGCCGCTTACTCTTCAATCTTCAAAAGATGGATGATTTTGGTCAACATACCACGCAGAGCGGGCGTGTCTTTATGTTCGACCGTTTGATGCAAACGATGCAAACCCAGCGCCAGCACTGTAGCTTTCTGGTCTTTGGTGTAACCGATCGCGCTGCGCACCAAGGTAACGTGAATGGTTTTGCCCGTGCTTTGATCCTTAGGCATGCTGTTTCCTCCGCTCCCAGAATGGCAGCAGTTCTTCCACTTTTTTACCCCGACGCGAGGCTTCGATCTGGGCGGATTTCAAGGTAAAGAGCGCGTCGAAGGTTGCCATGACCACATTTAACACGTTGGCTGAACCCATGGACTTGGTCAGGATGTCACGGACACCTGCTACTTCGAGGACTGCGCGCACACCGCCGGCTGCGATCACGCCGGTACCAGGAGACGCAGGCTTAAGAAAAACACGCGCCCCGCCTACTTGTCCAAGTGATTCGTGTGGGATGGTCGTGCCGGCCAGATTCACCGGGCGTATATTCTTGTGGGCGCGTTCAGAAGCCTTGCGCATCGCATCGGGTACGGCATTCGCTTTACCACTGCCGACACCGATCGATCCTTTCTTGTCACCTACCACTACAGTCACGCGGAAGCGGAACCGGCGGCCGCCCTTCACTACTTTGGCAACACGGGCGATCTCGATCACGCGCTCTTCAAAACCGTCTTGTTGTTCGACGTTGTCTTTTTCTGCCATATCTACTCCACTCGGCCTAGAACTGCAGGCCGCCTTCGCGCGCGCCGTCAGCTAAAGCTTTGACGCGTCCAATATATCTGAAGCCGCCGCGATCGAACACGACTGCTGTAATACCCTTGCTTTTGGCGCGCTCGGCCACCGTCTTACCTACCAGTTTGGCTTGTTCGGATTTCTTGAGGCCTTTTACTTTTTCGCGTAATTCCTTATCAATGGAAGAAGCGGACACTAATGTATGGCCTGCCCCATCGTCTACAACTTGGGCATAGATCCCTGTAACGCTGCGGAAGACGGACAGACGCGGACGTTGGGCCGTACCTTCCATGTTTTTACGTACACGACCATGACGATGGAGACGAGCTTTGGAACGAGAATTTTTAGCCATGACTTACTTGGCTCCTTTTCCAGCCTTACCAGCTTTGCGGCGAATATGTTCACCCAGATAATGCAACCCCTTACCATGATAGGGTTCGGGCGGACGAACATTTCGAATGTTTGCAGCGATCTGGCCGACGAGTTCTTTATCGAAACCCAGCACTTTGATCTGGCGTGTCTTGGCATCCGTTTCAAAGGAGATACCGACCGGAGGTTCAACCTGTACCGGATGTGAATAACCGACATGCAAAGCCAGGTTCTTGCCTTCCATCTCTGCGCGATAACCCACACCGTCTACTTCAAGCACAACCTCAAAGCCTTTGCTCACCCCGTTAACCATGTTGGCAAGCATGGCACGCGTCGTGCCGTGCAAGGCGCGTTCTGCAGGGTCGTCTGACTTGCGAGTGATCACCAACTGATTATTCTCCATCGCAATACCGATCGAACTCGCAAACGTGCGTTGGAGCTCACCCTTGGGTCCCTTCACATGGATGTTCGACCCCTGAACATCCACCTTTACACCGCCCGGAATTTCAACCGGCAATCTTCCAATACGAGACACTT
The DNA here is from genome assembly GCA_964585035.1 of uncultured Anaerolineaceae bacterium. Lineage (GTDB taxonomy): Bacteria > Chloroflexota > Anaerolineae > Anaerolineales > Villigracilaceae > Fen-1038. The sequence goes on along the minus strand of CAZPCR010000352.1, from coordinate 68 downwards.
TATACCTCCTGCCTTTACCAGACCTTGCAAAGGATCTCGCCGCCTACGCCCAACTGGCGGGCGCGGGC
>CAZPCR010000351.1:0-3820 GCA_964585035.1 uncultured Anaerolineaceae bacterium | reverse complement strand
TGAGGATCTGCCCGATTTGATCGCGGAGGCTGAAAAGAATGGCCAGGTCTGCGGTTTGCTTACGAATGGTTTGAAACTTGCTGATAAAAATTATCTCGAAAAGCTCCTGCAGACGGGTCTCGACCATCTGCTCTTCATGCTACAGCCCGAAAACGACCTATCGTGGAAAGCCCTGGAAACGATCATGCCTGAAGATATTTTCGTTACGACGCATTTGACGATTACAAAAGATAATGCCCCGAAAGCTCCTGAATATCTTGAGAAACTTGCCGGGTTGGGCGTGAAATCGCTTTCTCTTACTTTTAGTGACCCTCGCCTTCCAACCTCCGAATTACAAAATAAAGCCGCATCCCTTAGCCTGACACTTAAATACGATCTGCCGGTGCCTTACTCTACCGATCACCCTGCAGCATTGGAAACGCAGGAAGATAATATACCCTCTGGTGCAGGCAAAGCCTGGCTGTATGTGGAGCCTGATGGCGACGTGCTTCCCGCACAGGGCATGGCTGACAAAGTCCTTGGCAATTTCCTGCGCGACCCGTGGGAGATGATTTACCATCATGGATGATTTACCTATGGATGAAGATTTGGCAAACCCCGTACAAACCGCAAGTGACCGTTTCGCACAGGGATTCAACTGCTCCCAATCGGTCTTTTCTGCCTTCGCGTCGCAGCTCGGCCTTTCCAACGAGACGGCTTTAAAGCTGTCATCTCCATTTGGAGCCGGTATGGCTCGCCGGGGCCAGGTGTGCGGCGCGTTGACGGGTGCTTTAATGGTCCTTGGTCTGCAGCATGGAAATTTCGATCCGGAAGGCAAAGAGCAGACCTATCAAATCGCGGATGAATTCATACGAAAATTCAAGGAACGTCATGGCACGATCCTTTGCCGCGAGTTAATCGGTTACGATATCTCAACACCGGCTGGGATGCAGGCAGCCAGGGAAAAACACCTATTCGCCACGATCTGCCCAGCTTTGGTCAAAGAGACCGCTGAATCACTGGCTCATTGAGTTATCATCGATAGTGGTTAAAATAAGACATGGATGGAAAACCTTCTCCCTGGTTTGTTGTGTCCATCGCATTGGTCGTTCTTATATTGGTGGTGTGTATTGTGCTTGTTTCTGTATTTTCGGCACTCGAGCCTTCGATCGTCCCTCTTCTTGCGGATTTAAACCCTTCGCCGACAACATCAACAACTCTTCAGCCGACGCCAGAGATCAAATGTCCCAATGGCAATTGCGCCAACGTCTGCCTCTCTAAATTAACTGCTTTCCTGCAGGTCAACCCTATTCCGGAATCGGCTCCTAAATCGGCATTTCAACACAGCCAGGGGATTAATCCGGTATTGCTCGTGACATATCGCCTTAATGGCAACCAGCTTGGGTCCCCGCAGTTTGCTCCCAGTGTGCCATCAACTCTCCTAAAGATTCAGCAGGATGTCAGTCCCCAGGAAAAGATTTGGAATTATTTTGCTTCGATCATTCCGGCCAACCAAAGGCAGGAGTTGGTGGCTTACATGATCTCCACCGATGGCAAAGGTAACATGCTGGCCAGCGTTGAACAATCCGTAGACCTGCCGGAGAATTGGGGACTGAATGTGGATATTGTCGATGCAGGCCAGCCTCGTGACCTGACCTTTAGCCTGCTCCACGAATTCGGTCATTTACTCACGTTGAACGACTCGCAAGTAACGCCCGACCCGACATTCCTTGCACACCCTGATGACCTGCAGCTTTATCAACAGGAGGCAGCCAGGTGCTCTCAATACTTTTCAAGCGGCGGATGCAGCCAGACAAATTCTTATCTGAATGAATTCTTCAACAAATTCTGGCCGAAGATCTATGATGAATGGAAAAAAGTCAATGCCGGGAAAGATCAAAACAATTATTCTAGCCTGCTGGCCGGGTTTTATGAAAACCACCATACCCAATTCAACACGCCATACTCGGCAACCAGTCCCGAAGAAGATATTGCGGAAAGCTGGGCATACTTTGTCCTGACGCCCAAGCCCGCCAATGACAGTATCGCGCATCGAAAATTGCTGTTCTTTTATAATTACCCCGACCTTGTGGACCTGCGCAGCCAGATCATATACGGCATTTGCAACTTCGTCACAAGCCAATAATCCCTTTAATCTTACAAAGATACATCCAGAGCTAAAAACCTCTCTTCACATTGTACCCGTAGGGTATATCCCTTGTTATCTCGGAAGCCTGAATTTCGTAAAAACCACATAAATACCGCGAAGCTCAGGCAAGGATGGAACCTGTGGTATCCTCCCACGAATGAATGGGACCCGCATCCTGCTTTTTGTATTCTTTGGTTTGGGTTCTTCGTTGGCTTGCCGCGCCGCCACTCGTCTGGTTATAGCGGACACTCCCATACCTCTCCCACTGACAGCCACTCCCCTTTCTTCCCCCACGGAAACTTCGTGTCCCGGCGAAACTGTTTCCATTCTCACAGCCGCCAACCAGCCAACTTTCACCAATGGAAACTTCCCCAATGTGGATACCGGAAACAATCTCGATATTCCATTGATAACATACACTGTTAACGGGGATCAGCTTATTGATCCGTCTTTAGAAGCCGTCCCTTCCAATTTAAAGAAATATCAAAGCGATGTTTCCTCACAACAAAAAGCCTGGAAATTGTTCACAACCCTTGTCCCAGCGGACCAACGCCAGATCGTTGCCGAATACCAGGTCATAACCGATGGTACTGATAATTTGCTGGGTATCGTCGAACAGACTCCGAATGACCCGAATAAATGGATTCTAGAAATAGACATTGCCGATGTATTAGATACGAAGAACCTCGTCTTCACATTACTGCACGAGTTGGGACATTTGGTTACTCTTAATTCAACCCAGGTACCTCCCGACCTGCAGGTGTTCGATCATCCTGATAACGAGCGGATCTACGAAAGGGAAGCAGCAGCCTGTCGCTATTTTTTCTCCGGAGAAGGTTGCAGCCTGCCGGATTCATATTTGAACACTTTCTTCGACAAATTCTGGGGCGGATTGTATGCTGAATGGCATCAGATCGATAATATCCAGAATGACAACAAACGCCAGGATAAATTGGACGCATTTTATAAAAAGTACAAAGATCAATTTGTGGATGATTATGCCGTGACAGACCCAAATGAAGACATAGCAGAAACATGGGCATTCTTCCTGCTCAGTCCAAGGCCTCCGGGTAATTCGATCGCCGAACAGAAGATCCTGTTTTTCTATCAATACCCGGAACTTGCCCAATTGCGTGGACGGATCATTCAGAATCTATGTAGTGTGCAACCCTGATGACTGACCCGCTGCGTCCATTTCCAGAATCATATTGGGTTTTGCCGGGTCGGTTTTTAGCCGGTGAATATCCCATCCGCTCTTTTACGGATGATCAGGCACGCCTGCGCCTGGATACACTCCTTCAAGCGCAAATAGATACCTTTGTCGATCTGACCCAGCCGGGTGAACTGCAGCCATACCATTCGCTCCTGCAGGAACAGGCTCGGGCGTATGAAAGACAGGTAAATTATCAGCGATATCCAATCCTCGACCTGGGATTGCCCGCCCGCACAGAAATGATTGCCACCCTCAACGGCCTGGATGATGCGCTCTCGAACGGGCATAAGGTTTACCTTCATTGCTGGGGAGGCATAGGGCGCACCGGCACCACGGTTGGCTGCTACCTCGTACGGCACGGTAAAACAGGTCAGCAGGCTCTGGATCAAATTGCAGAGTGGTGGCAGGATGTCCCTAAACGCCAGTTCTATCCGCGCTCACCTCAAACGGATAGAACTGGCGTTTAGGGACATCCTGAC
>CAZPCR010000350.1:0-3821 GCA_964585035.1 uncultured Anaerolineaceae bacterium | reverse complement strand
GACTTCAACGCCGCGCTGGCCGACCTGGCCGTCTCGAAAAAGGGCGACGAGCGGCTTGAAACTCATCTCCAATCGCTGTATCTAACTAAATGTGCAAACTGCGGACGCGAAATACAGGCACAGGCTTTCCTGTGGCGTAAAGGCGAACAGGCTCCATTCGCGCGCATTTACACCTGCAAGGAATGCGGCGACGCGGGGGAACGGGCGGCCACACCGGAGGACACGGAACGAGCCTTGAAGATCGCCGCTACGGACTCGCTGCACCGTTCACGTGCCTTCGAACGTGTGGCGGCGCTGGACGATGAGGACCGCGTTTATGCCGAGGAGGCCATCCAGCATTACCTGCCGCGCCCGCTATACGTGCTGACCACCGTCATCAACCGCCTGGACAGCCTGGACCTGGCGCCCGAACGCGCTCGCGCCCTGACTGCCCTGGTACTGATGGCCTGCGACGCGGGCAATACGCTGTGGGGCTATCCATCTGAAAGACCGCGGCCCAAGCAGCTCAGCACATCCAATCAATTTCGTGAACATAACGTGTGGATGATGCTCGAGAGCGGCCTCGAGCTTTGGGCGGAAACCTCGGCAAACGTAGCCTGCGTGGCATGGCCCAACAAGGTGCCGGAGAGTGGCGGCATTTGCGTTTATGAAGGGCGGCTCAAAGACCTGGCACACGAAGTTAAAAAGGAAATTCCGATCGCGGCAGTGATTGGGTCGGTGCCGCGGCCGAACCAGGCATTCTGGACCTTATCCGCTTTGTGGGCCGGCTGGTTGTGGGGCAGCGCGGCCGTCGAGCCATATAAGATCGCCCTGCGCCGCCGCCGTTACGACTGGGCGTGGAACGCGACCGCGCTTAACGCCACCTTCACCCATCTCTTTGAACTGTTGGCCTTGGGCACGCCGTTCTTCGGCCTTTTGCCCGAGGTGGAGCCGGCCTTCCTCACATCCACGCTGACAGCCGCCAGCGCAGCTGGATTCGACTTGAAGGGATATGCGCTGCGTACAATACATGACCCAATACAACTTGTATGGGAACGCGGCGAACATCTCAAGCGCGAAGCCGAACTGCCGGACGCGGAGACTGTTTGCAAAGCCATGCAGGACCATTTAACAGAGCGTGGCGAACCGGCCAGTTATCTGCACTTGCACACTGCGGCCCTCCTGGCCCTGACCGAGAGCCATGCCCTCAAGCAAAAGGATGAAGAGTTCGATTCGGCCTTACGACGGACAAATTCCATCATCGAAACGACACTTCGCGAAGACGAGCGATTCATCCATCACTCCACTGGCGAGGGCAGTGATACGGGTCTGTGGGGACTGCGCTCAGCACCTGCTTTGGATTCGTTGACCGACGGTGTGGAAGTAGCCATCGTCAATTATCTACAAAAAAATCCCGAACGCATTTATCTCGAGATCGAGAGCGAGCTTTACCAGCAATTCACCGGTTTATTGACGCCATCCAAACGCATCATTTATGCCGTGCTGGATTCATACGCCGAAAAGAAGGATGGAAAATGGAAGCTGCGAAAAGAAGACGCCGCCGCGGCCCGGCGCCAGGACCTTAAGACGATTAATAACTTGATTGAAACCATAGGCAGGCGGCTTAAGTATGGATTTCACAAACAGGATAAATGGCTGGTGTGGGATGAGAACCGAAAGCCCGCACGAGTGTTTTATTTGCTGGCCTCTGCGCTGATCCGGCGGGCCATCGCCGACAACCCGTTCCCGCCGGAACAAAGCATCCTGGTGATTCCCGGCGGGCGTGCGGCACTGATCGCTTATAAAGAACAGCGCGACCCGGCACTGGCAGAGCGCATGCAGCCTTATCGCCTGGCGAAGTACCGGTTATGGCGTGCGCTCTCCGAGTTGCCCATCCTGACGCGTGAAACCTTCGGGGAACAGATCTCGGGCGACCCGGTGGAGCAGTCTAAAGGCCAGATGATGATGTTTTAAAAAAAAGAGAAGGAGATAGAGATGAAAAAACTATTTATTGCAAGTATGGCATTGATCTTTTTTCTTTCCGCCTGCGGGACAAGCGCAACCTCGACTCCCACACCGGTACCCACCACCGAAGTGCCCCCAACTGTCGCTGCCTCGCCGACTGCGACCGCGATAATGACGAGCAGCCCCACCGACATTACGACCACACCCACGGGGACCGCTGTATCGTCGTCCACATGCACCAACCTGGCATCTTTTGAATATGATAAGACCATCCCCGATTATTCGCACATGGACCCGCGCGATATCTTCACTAAGATCTGGCGCGTAAAAAATACCGGGACCTGCACCTGGTCTTCCAGCTATATGGCTGTCTATGCAGGCGGTGATCACCTGGGCGTCACGGATTCTGTCGCGCTCAGCGATACCGCACCAGGGGCGTCGCTCGATATTTCCATGGATATGGCTGCACCCGCTTCAGACGGGACATACAAGGTCTTTTATGAACTCAAGGACCCGTCGGGTAATGCCATGACCATTGACAGTGGCAATACGATCTGGGCCATCATCACGGTAGGGAAAGTGGTAGTCTATTCCACCGCCGTGCCCACTGCTACTTCGGGGACTCCGAACCCCACCGTTGTCGCCGGCGGACCAACACCGGCAGGCTGTGTGACTCAGGCGAACGCTAGTTTCATCAGCCAGACCCTGGACCTGATCAACGCCGCCCGCGCCAGCAGCGGACTCCCCGCATTAACGGCGAACAGCCAGCTTGCCGCGGCCGCACAGGGCCACAGCGTGGACATGGCCTGCACCGGTTCCCTGAGCCATACAGGCTCGGATAATTCCAATCCTGCCTCGCGCATAGCGGCTGCCGGGTACAACGCGTCTATTACGCGCGAAAATATCTATGCCCAACCGCCGCAATATGGCGGCAACCCGCAAGCCGCCGTAAACTGGTGGATGAGCGACCAGATCCACCGCGACGCCATTCTCAACCCGCAGGTCACGCAGGCCGGAGTAGGTTATGCTTCTTTTGGTCCCAGCCCGCTCGGAGGTTATTTCACGGTTGATTTCGGTGCGCCGTAAAATATAATGATATAACGGTGAAACGGTTCGATGGAATTAATGCATCCGATTCCATTCTTTTTTAAAGTCACTTGAGAATAAATAACCGCCCTCTATTTTGAAGGGCGGTTTAACTTTTGCAATGAAAATTGCAATTCAAAAGTATTATGGAGTTAGAATAAGCTTATGGTAATTTCAGGTATAGTAATTCTAATAGCCCTAATTAGTGACCTTTTTGGAACGTTTTGGACATTTGACGAATTAATTCGCACAGAGTATAAAAATTATAAGTCGGAATGGAATAAGGATCATATGCCGCGTGGTTTTTTTTGGCAACCACCTGAGCTACGACTATTGCCATGGAAGGGTATAAAGGAATATATAAGAGCAAATAAATTAATGTATAAAAGCGTCTTAGCGCGCGACTGGTTAAGCCTATCTTGGATGTTTTCAACACCAAGGTGGATGCTTGGGGATGCGGGAGCAAAGAATTTGATCTACAGATTGAGAATATTGACAGCAATTTGGGATATTGGCATCCTGTCTACCTTTTTATTTTTGATTCGAAGATATTTGACGTTTTGAGGAGCGCAAATCAAAGAACGCCCAAATCAATGCAGCTGAATTCCTTTCGAGTTAGAATAAGTCAGCGAAAACGTATCAGCTTTTTTGTTAGAATACTATTATGCGAGCTTATATCCCGATCCTGCTCATCGTGACGCTGAGCCTGACCGCCTGCGTGACGATCTCCACGCCGCCACCTGCCAACACCACACCGCTATTTTTCACGGCCACACTTCCTCCTACAGACA
>CAZPCR010000349.1:0-3828 GCA_964585035.1 uncultured Anaerolineaceae bacterium | reverse complement strand
CGCGCGTACCCGAGTGCCACTGCCACCGCCTGCGCATCATTGTTCGTGTTCGCCTTGAGTGCGCGCGCCTCGAGTGCACGCGCGCTCGCATCGACCTGCATACCGAACAACAGTTTTCCTGTCTTCCGGTCGTGTGCCGTGAATTCGTAACGCGAACGGGTCATCCCCATGCCGATCAAATACATGGAGAACATCGCCTTCTCGTAGTTGGCGATCTCGGCCGCACAATACAACCCGCACAGGTCGCGCGGTTGATTTCTTGACATCCGCATCATATTATTTGGATGCAGGCACCGATTTGCATCTTACAATCCGATAACGAATACGAAACAAGACGCATTCGCTTTTGCGCTTGGGGGCAACCTCCCTGTTCTTGCGTAGGGGATGGAATCCCCACCACCGGTCACCGGACAATCATAGAGATATCATATCCTCCTTTTAATGTAACTCGCTTGCATAAAGAGTAATATGGGATTGAAAGATTAAATTTAGTTAATCAGGGATGCAAGAAAGGATAAATGTCGGAACATTACCTATAATTTCCAGGGATTTATTTATGCGTCATTTATGGCCTTTTTTCATAATTCAAAAATGATTGGAGGTGAAAAAAATGACCAATGAAATCCACTCATGTTCAGACTGTATCCATGCATACTCTTACATAATACCTAAAAGCGAAATTCAAAGACGAATTAAAAACGCAAAGGGAGAATACAACAGACCGAAAGCTTTAATTCTTGCAGAGGTTCAAGAAGGTACCAATACTCTGATAGCTGGAGGTTGCAGCTATGGAGGAAATGCATTCGGTTCATCGCTTTGCGTCGCACGAACGGAATATAAAGCGAAATACTGACTGGCAAAATAACCGGATTTTAAAAGAGTACTTGGTCTAGGGTACAAATCCCTGGGGGTTATCTTTTTATGTTTCGTTGCAGCTGGAATTATCCGGCTGTTATATTAATCCTAAGAGTTCTACGAGCTGCGTCCGGGATTTGTGCTTTCGAGGCGTTCAAGTAAACCCGGCAGCATGCCAATATGCTCAAGCCGATAATAACCCGGTTGCCCCTCGGGTGGCGGTTCCGCGGCTTCGTGTGTCCAGGTGAGCGGATACGAAATATATACGGCGCTCGCCCCAAGCGACAACACTGGCAGGATATCCGACCGCAGTGAGTTGCCCACCATCAGGAAACGCCCCACTGATAGTGCATGTCGTTTCAAGAGTGATGCATAGCTTTCAGGGTTCTTATCGCTCACGATCTCCACGTGTCCGAAATATGGACCCAACCCCGAACCGGTGATTTTTGTCTCCTGATCGAGCAAGTCGCCCTTGGTGATCAACATGAGCGCATGGGTTTCTGCCACGCGGGCTACTGTCTCTGCCACATGCTCGAGCAGTTCTACTCTGGCGGTGAGCATCCCCCTGGCGATATCGATGATCGTCTGGATGTCGCGGCCGGAAATGTTCCCGTCTGTCAGCTCCACCGCCGTTTCGATCAGCGACAGCGCAAACGCTTTTATGCCGTATCCGAAGTGAGGCAGGTTGCGCTTCTCGGCCTCGTCGAGCCGTTCCTGGATCCATTCCGGGCTGTGGTAGTGAGACAGGAGTTCCTTATATCTGGCTTGGGCATCCACGTATAGACGCTCGGTGTGCCAGAGCGTATCGTCGGCATCAAATGCAATCACTTCAAAGCGAAACACATTCCAATGTTATCGCAAATTTAGACCCGAAACATATTTCATCCCGGTTACTCTTCTTGGATGCAATTAATCTTGGACAGCTACGGCTGGCCGAGCAACTCATTATGCGCCTGCTGTATGGCGTCCGGGAGTGCATTCACATTCAATGCAAAGACCTCGATGTACTGTGCCCGCAGGCTGTTGCTCTTGCCCAGCGGGTAGATGCCGGTCTGGAGCTCATTCAGGAAAGTCGCCGAGGTGCAGGGCGTTGTGCGGTCGCCGCCGGTCGGCACACCGCAGGAGGCGCCTTGCCCTCTAATATCCTCGTTGGTCTGAAAGGCGATCATGGTTCCAAGGCTTTGCACAGCCTGAACGGTTTCGCTTTGCGCCGGGACGTCCGGATACAACGAGTTGTTCTGGATCACTAGGTGACCGGGAAATTTCTTGCTGGCGAGTGTCAGCAACGGCAGGTTCTGGTCCTGGGATGTACCTTTAAGCATGGAACCGTTTTCAGCGATCCCCGGAAAAGGAGGGCTGCCGGCTATGTTTGCGACACTGAAGGACTTGTCGGGAAAATTATTCTTGAACGAATTGGTGATTCCGTCCCAACCTTGCAGCAGCAGCGACGGGCGATAACCGGCCTGCTGCCAGATGTTTACGGCGTTAGTGACACATGCCGCACCGGAGGTTTGCGACGGCAAATGTAACTCATCCGAATCCTTGTTGATACCAGTCAGGCGCAGGAGTGTTACCGAGTTGTAGGTGCCGGTGCTCTTGAGATGGGCGGATACTGCTGCCAGCATGGCATCCCACTGCGTCAAAAATGCCGAGTCCCATGGAGCCGCCAGCGTCTCCGAGAGGCACGTTGTATCCTCTGGCTTGCGTGTGAATGAGAAGTTGAGCGCCTTGGCCCCGCCTCCGCCCGGTGCGGGTTGAAAGAGCCACGAGGGGGTATGGTAGTCCGCTCGTATCGAAAGTTCCACCTTCTTGCCCGATGGAACCGCCGTGCTCACCCACTGGTCCAATGTGTTCCACTGGTACTGTCCCATGGAGGGTTCGAGGCCGTCCCAACCGAAAACCAGTACCAGACCGTCAACACCGGGTACGTTGAGTGACGCACTGTACGCCGTCTCGTCGCTATTCGATATGGGAAAAGCATTGCTGTCGACATATATTCCGCGCAGGTCGCCCGGAGTGCCCGAAGCCTGCGCAATGGGTGTCGCCGAGCTGCCTGTTGGCTGCGACTTGGCTTTACGTGTCCCATTTCCTTTCGCCGTCGTTGCATCTGTCGGCGTGGATACCGGCATGTTCACTTCGGCGGTTGTTGCAGTAGCTGGAATTTCTTCTGTCGAAGGTTCGGTTTGATTTGGCCTCCTCTCCCCCAGTGTGCAGGCCGTAAGTGTGAATAACAGGATCAACGATAAAAGTATTTTCATTTTTTCCTCGGTAAAAAAAACTCAGATAAGCGCAGCGGTTCGACAAGGTTTTAAATAAACGGTTCGAAAAAAAAGATCATTTCGTTTGTTCCTGGATCGTGGTCTTCATGATGACTTCCGTATAAGGGTTCCAGGTCGAAAGGGTGTAGTAAAAGGTCGATGTCCCACTCGTAGCATCACCGGTTGTGAAGGGAGTGATGAAATATGGCGCGTACTCGCCTCCCGACAAATCCGTCCTGGCCGGGTCGCTCAGGTTGTCGCAGGCGGTGGGATTCTGCGCATTCATGGCTCGGTGCATAAAGTGGCAGTATCCTCCATCCGCGATCGGGTTGAAGATCGTCTGCGCCGCGCTCCACGGACCCCATGGCTGTTCCGCAACACGCATGTAAATCCCGCGTGGGTTGGACGGTGTATTGTCCAGGCAGTTATAGAGCATGATCCAGCGCTTGACGAAGGGATTCCAGTTAACGCCTAATTCACCTATGCAGTCCGCCGTTTGCGGCTGGCCGGAGGCATCCGGCACCGTATCGTGGAAAAGCGGTGTCGCCTCGTTTTCGCTGGGCACGAAGACCGGTGTGCCGTCGGGTTTGACCGCCTGCAAGTACTCAATGCCCTTCAGACTGCCCATGCTCCCGACCGGTTTTCGCGCCAGGAATGGCGGACCTTTACGATAGAGAGTGCCGCCCTGGGTCCCCCAGAAATAGAGGTACCCGTC
>CAZPCR010000348.1:0-3852 GCA_964585035.1 uncultured Anaerolineaceae bacterium | reverse complement strand
AGTTGTTTCGTTCCTATCATTACCGAGGTTAAATTCAACATGTCTAAAGTATCCTTTCTGCAATAAAGTCGAGGGGAGCAGTTCGGCGGACCTGAGCGCAGATCGATTATAGCAAATCAAAACTGCATTCGTCAACCGGACGAATGGAATGAGCGCAGGCAATGAGATATACTTTGAATATGAGCGTGCAAAAACCTTCAGTCGACCCATTGATTACATCCTACGATAGTAATGAATATTTCAACGCCATCAGCCATTTGATCGGCGCGATATTGTCCATTTCAGCGCTCGCAGTTTTGGTCACGTTGGCAGCCATGGACCATAAGCCCGCCCACGTCATCGGGTTTGCAATTTATGGAACGAGCTTATTCCTGTCCTTTCTGTTCAGTTGCCTGTTACACTTCTTTTTACTTTTTCGTAAATACCTGCGTATTCTTGGAATTCTCGACCATAATGCCATTTACCTTCTCATCGCAGGGACATACACTCCATTTTGTTTAACGATTTTCAACGGAGCCACGGGCTGGATTTTATTCGGCATCGTCTGGAGTCTAGCGATATTCTTTATTACTCTAAAGTCCATATTCTTTACTCGGCTCTCGGTCATGGTTTCGAATACCAGTTTTTTGCTCATGGGTTGGATTATTATCTTTATGATCGTTCCTATCTATACCCAGCTCGGGTGGGCAGCCATCTCACTCATCATTGCAGGCGGACTCTTTTACACTTTCGGCGCCTTGATTATGGCAAACGGGAAACCAAATCCGTTCCCACCGCATTTTGGGAATCATGAGATATGGCACGTATGTGTTTTGGCGGGTAACGCAATTATGTTTTTAGTGATGTTGTTATACGTACTGCCCTATCCGAAGGGATAGACACTTCTTAACTACTCACAACCCTTGCATGATGTGCCCGAAAAAAAGAATGTAGCGCAGGGAGTACTCCCTGCGCTACATTCTTTTTTAGAATTCTTAGTCCCAGGCTGAAAGTCGAGCGTAGCGAAGATGTCGCAGATGGCGAGTGCTTTTCTCGCCAAGGGGGGCATCGTTACGTTATTTGTACATCTTCGTCGGGAACGGATTACGCTCGGTAAAACCGCGTTGATGCCAGTATGGATAAATGATGTCCGTTTCGCTGGCTTCATCCAGCCGTGCCACCTGCTCCGCGCTTAAATTCCATCCAACTGCACCTAGGTTTTCCCGCAACTGTTCTTCGCCCCGTGCGCCGATCAGCACACTGGCGACTGTCGGCCTTTGCAACAGCCAGTTGATCGAGACTTGCGACACGGTTTTACCAGTTTCTTTGCTTATTGCATCCAGCACGTCCACAAGTCGAAAGAGCCTTTCTTCTGGGATTTCCGGCCCCTCACCGGCGCCTTGTGCCATGCGGCTTCCGGCGGGAACAGGTTGATTGCGTCGAAATTTCCCGCTCAGTCGTCCCTGGGATAATGGTCCCCAGACAAAGGTACCGAGGTTTTGATCGAGCGCCAGAGGCATCAACTCCCATTCATACTCTCGCCTGAGTAGTGAGTAATGGGCTTGATGTGCGACATAACTTGACCAGCCGTACTTTTCAGAGATGGCCAGTGATTTCATTAAATGCCAGCCGGAGAAATTGGAACAGGCGATATAACGCACCTTGCCGCTTTGCACGAGTCTATCGAGCGTGCGCAGCGTTTCCTCAACCGAGGTCCTGGCGTCAAACCCATGGATGGTATAGATATCGAGGTAATCGGTGTTGAGGCGGCGCAGGCTGGCTTCACAGGAGCGAAGGATGTGAAACCGTGAGGATCCCACGTCATTAGGCTCATCGCTCATGCGGAAGGTAACCTTCGTGGAAACTAGCAGCTTGTCACGCCGTCCCTTGATAGCTTTTCCCAGAATTTCTTCCGACTGCCCTTTTGAATAAACATCTGCCGTATCGAACAAGGTCACACCGGCTTCGAGACAAATATCAACAAGGCGCCTGGCCGCCGTTTCATCTGAATTTCCCCATTTACTGAAGAATGGATCATTGCCGCCAAACGTCCCGGTTCCCAAACTGAGGGCTGGCACATTAAGTCCCGATCCACCGACTATTCTATATTCCATCGTCACTTCTCCTTAATGAATGGTTCGTGAGCATTATTGGATAAAAAAAAACAATGCCAATTATATCTTGAGGCGCAACACCTTATTCATGCCTCCCCCAAATCCGTGATTCAAAATAACTTATTCTTAACATTAATTCTGTTGCGGAATTTGGAGGATCGCGCAGCATAGTGGAGCGTATCCTGTGGAGGGCGAAGCCGCTGGGGATTAGGTCCTCTCTTGCCCCCGAATCACCCAAGATGACCCTTATCTCTGTTACACTATGAAATTCACAATGGTGGGCATTAGTAGCAGTAAGGCGCTTCTCGTTTGAAACTCTAAGGCGAGAAATTGAAATCACTAATTTTTCCAGAATGCGCAAAAGGCCAGTATATCCAAACTGCTTTAGCCAAAATGTTTTCTCTGGGAAGGGTTCCCCACACATGGGAATCATATGAATTCGCCCGATTGTCTCCTAAAACAAAATATTGGCCTTCGATAATTTCCCATTTCCCGCTGTAGGGAGCCTCGTTTGCAACATAAGGCTCATCGAGAGTGGTTCCATTGATTGATACCTGTCCTTGATTGATCGTAACCATTTCCCCTGGCAAACCGATGATCCGTGATATACGTAATTTGTTTGAATCTGGTGAAGATGGATCCCGATAAACGACTACATCACCTCTTTGTGGGAGACGCTGTTGGTAAGCCAGTTTATTAGCGATTAAGTAGCTGTCTTTTGGTAAAACCGACTCCATGGATTGACTGCTATTATGAAGTCGCATCGTAGTGGTATTTATCAAAACAGTAAGTGGCAATGGAAGGACTAGCCAGACCACAGCCAGCAGCGCTAAAGAAATAAGCCAGTGTTGTCGTTTGATGCGGAAGGCGAGAATAAAATAGATAAGGCAGGCGCAGGTTATTATAAACACGACGGTAAGATTGGCTGGCGAAAACATTGAAACAATAAATAAAAAATAAGTAATTACAAGGCCCGAAACCATATTCAAGATGCCCATGATCCCAAAGAACATCGCGAATATAGTAATACAACCAGAAAGCCAAGTCGGCCCGATAGATTTTGATGTTATAGAGGAATGATTTGAAACTGTCATGTTGCCCGCCATTTATAGATTTGAATGATGTAGTTTGAGTTACAAGGGGTTTTACAGCGGCGGAATAGCGGCTTATATACAACTTAGCCCTGACGCATACCGGCTTAAACCAATTGGGATATTAGGTCGCGTTTGATTAGAATCCTATGAATAATTATTCGGAGTATATCACGCGCAAGAATCAAATCTTGTTGGGACCTTGTTGCTATCAGCACTTGATTTATGGCCAAATAGCTTAGCTCTTCTTCCCTCTATTCCTATATAACCCCTTATTTGGTACCGAGCGCATATTTGCTTCGTTAACAGGTATCCCGATGAAATCAACAAGGACATGGATATTTTCATCGGGGTTGGATATCAACTGGTTGTAGTTAACATACAATACTTCCATGCTGGGCTGCCTTGCCAGCCAGAATTTGATGCCTGCCAGGTGCTTTTGGAACTGGCTCTCCATTTCTGCGTCGCTGACCTTTGACTCTTCATTTCGGCGGTCCAGCATTTTTTGCTGGGAGGCCAGGATCTCTTTAATATCCCTCTCCATGAAAAGGATCTTGTAGCGATGGCCTGCGGGAAGATACTCCAGCAGTGCCGACACGATTTTCACAGCTTTGTGGTCTGCATCCGCCAGCCAATCGGTTTGACCCTCGCTCAATTGCTTGACCGGT
>CAZPCR010000347.1:0-3869 GCA_964585035.1 uncultured Anaerolineaceae bacterium | reverse complement strand
CATTAGAGAAACTTAGAAAATTCTTCGGCCTCGAGCGAGAGAGACAGTATGACAACAGCGCCATTATCGGTGGGCTGGCTAAAATGCTCGATTACTGGGAGGCGGAGGCGCGCGCAGACGGGGTGAGCGAAGAAGTCATCCAGGCTGTGGGGCAGAGACTTCGTTCTTATGACGGTCTTAGCCCGGAGTCGCGTGCCGATGTTCTAAAAGGATTATGGAAGCGAATCGGGGAGACGTATCCCGATGCGGCGCAGAAACAACGCAGTGCACCGGGGCCTGTAAGTCAAACAAAACCAAGCGAAGCGACCCAAAAGACCCAGACAGCAGTCATAGAAACGGCACCTGCGAAGCCGGCCCCCCAACGCAACGATAGGAACAGCGGAGGGCCGAGACCGCACCCGAACCAACCCTCGCGCGCCGAAGCGGCGCCCGGAGGCAAACACAGCCAAACGCCGGCGGCGCTTAATGCACCGCTGACCGTGCTGCAGGGTGTAGGCCCCAAACATGCGGCTACGCTCGAGAGCCTGGGGATGCGCACGCTGGGCGACATGCTCTATTATTTCCCACGCCGCTATGAAGATTACAGCCAGCTCAAACCCATCAAGAGCCTGTGGTACGGCGAACAGATCACCGTGATCGGGACTATCCAATCGGTGCATACACGGCCCATACGCGGGGGATCGGCAACGATCATCGAAGCCGTTCTCAGCGACGGTACGGGCGCGCTGCGCCTGTCGTGGTTCAACCAGCCGTGGATGGCGAACCGGCTTAAAGAGGGACAGCAGATCTCCGTTTCAGGCAAAGTGGACCAATACCTTGGCCGCCTGATCATGAACAACCCCGATTGGGAAGCGGTGGAGGTGGAGCATCTCCACACGAACCGCATCGTCCCCATCTATCCGCTTACGGCGAAGATAACGCAGAAGTGGCTGCGCGGATTGATGAACCAGGTTGTGACCTATTGGGCACCGGCGGTGGTGGACTCGCTGCCTGAGGGCGTGCGCTCGTCCGCAAACGTGATGCCGCTGGGACGGGCTTTGCTTCAGGCACACTTCCCCGATAACCAGGAGGTGCTGAAGAATGCGCGCGAGCGGCTGGCCTTCGATGAAATCTTCTTCCTGCAGATGGGAGTGCTGCGTCAGAAACGCGATTGGAAACAGGCCGACGCGCGCCGCTTCCCGGTCTCGGAGGAATGGATGGCTGCGCGGACAGCAGCCCTGCCCTATACACTGACAGGTGCACAACTGCGCGCGCTCACCGAACTGCGTGCCGACCTCGACTCGGGCAAGCCGATGAACCGGCTTCTGCAAGGCGACGTCGGTTCAGGTAAGACCGTTGTGGCGGCATTGGCAGCCGGTATGATCACGAGCAACGGCGCGCAAGTGGCGATCATGGCTCCGACCGGCATCCTGGCCGAACAGCATTATCGGAGCTTCACCAATTTGCTGGCAAGCAAGGATGGAATCCTGCGTGAGGACGAGATCCGCTTATTAGTGGGCAGCACGCCCGAACCTGAGAAGGAAGCGATCCGCAGCGGGCTGGCAGACGGCAGCATAAAGATCGTGATCGGGACGCACGCCGTCATCGAAGGCCCGGTGCAATTCAAGGACCTGCAGTTGGCCGTGATCGATGAGCAGCACCGCTTCGGGGTGGAGCAGCGGGCGGAACTGCGTTCAAAAGGCACGAACCCTCACCTGTTCGTAATGACCGCCACGCCCATCCCGCGCTCGCTGGCGCTGACGCTATACGGCGACCTTGACCTGTCCGTTATGGACGAAATGCCAACAGGCCGCAAGCCGGTGGCCACGTACGTGTTGACGCCGCAGGAACGCGAGCGCGCATACACGTTGATCCGCGGTCAGATCAAAGAAGGACGGCAGGCCTTTGTCATCTATCCGCTCATCGAAGAGAGCGAGAAGCTGGAAGAGCTGCACGCGGCCGTGGACGATTACGAAGTGCTGTCGAAAGAAATCTTCCCCGAATTGAAGCTTGGACTGCTGCATGGACGCATGAAGCCCGATGAAAAAGACGAGACGATGCTCAAGTTCCGTGACGGGAAATATAATATTCTGGTTTCAACAACGGTGGTCGAAGTGGGCGTGGACGTATCCAATGCCAGCGTGATGCTGATCGAAGGGGCGGACCGCTTCGGCCTGGCCCAGCTTCATCAATTACGCGGGCGTGTGGGACGCGGGTCGGACCAATCGTACTGCCTGTTGATCCCCACACATGAAGATGCAGCGGAGAACGAACGCCTGCAGGCCATGGTGGAATCAAACGACGGGTTTGTGCTGGCCGAGCGGGACCTGGCACTGCGCGGACCCGGTGAATTCCTGGGTACACGGCAAGCGGGATATAGTACCGGCTTGCGCATGGCGAGTCTCTCCGACGTGAAGCTGATCGAGAAGGCACGCGCGCAGGCGCAAAAATTATTCGAAGAGGATGACAATTTACAGAAACCCGAACATGCCCTGCTTTCGGAGGCGCTGCAGCGCTTCTGGGGGGAAGGCAAAGGGGATGTGAGTTAACGAGCTTCGGCGATAAGAATCGCCGAAGTTGCCGAACCTCGCTGGAAGCTCGGTCGGCTTAAGGTTGCCATGCCCGAAAGTTGAAAGTTAGGAAAAAAAATAAAGATTTTTGCTTTGGAAAAAACGAAATGGTAAGAGCATTATTTCCGGGCACGTTCGATCCGATCCACTACGGCCACATCGACATCGCCGAGCGGGCAGCGCGGCTGTTCGATGAGGTGATCATGGCCGTTTATGACCGGCCGCTCAAGAGCCTGATGTTCGGGCCTGAAGAACGCATCTCCCTTGTGAGGGAAGCGTTCAAGGACATGCCCAAGATCAAGGTGACGGGCTACAGCGGTCTGACGGTGGACTTCTGCCACCAGGTGGGCGCGCAGGTGGTGGTGCGCGGGCTGCGGGTATTCTCGGACTTCGAGTTCGAGTTCCGCATGGCGCTGGCGAACCAGCGGCTGTCCAAAGACATAGAGACGGTAGCGCTCATCACGGCGGAGCAGCATACCTTCCTATCGTCGAGCACGGTGCGCGAAATCGCGATGCTGAACGGCAATGTGACCAGCATGGTGCCCCCCCACGTGGACAAAGCCCTACGGGCAAAAGTGACCACTCTGGGGGATCAACATTCCCCTCCCAATGCGCTGCGAGATTGAACTATAATAGGACATAATCACCGCGAATTGTGCGGAGTAGACTATGGATATCCTGCAACTAATCGACCGTTTGGAAGAACTCTTCAACGATGCGAAAGCTGTGCCTTTCACGCATAATGTGGTGGTGGACGAGGACCGCATGCTGGAGATCATCGACCAGATGCGCATCGTCATCCCCGATGAAGTGAAGAAGGCCCAACAAGTGCTGGCCCAGCGCGACCGCTTCCTGGCACAGGCGCAGGAAGAGGCCGACCGCACGATCGTGCTGGCGCGCGATAAGGCCGAGCAGATCGCGGCGAAGGATAATATCGTGATCGAAGCCCAGCGCCGCGCCGAGCAGATATTGGCCCAGGCACGCGCGGACGCAGAAGCCACCCGCCGGGATGCCGACGATTATGTGGTGGATACGCTGGTGCAACTGCAGGACAGCCTCGAGAAGGTTTTGAACCAGGTGCGCAACGGGGTGCGCACGGTGCAGGAAGACCAACTGCGAAAACCAGTTTCATCATCGTCTTCGGTGGTACCTGAAAAAGTAGAGAAGTAGGGAAAGAGATCCTGCTGCAGATAATGCAGATCATTCATAAAATAAAAACAAAGATGCCCAACCGGGCATCTTTGTTTTTGTCGGTTAATTTGAAATGAAATACGTTTTGCCGGCTAGGGGTTAATCATAGGAGTCCCTTCGCAACGAGGC
>CAZPCR010000346.1:0-3888 GCA_964585035.1 uncultured Anaerolineaceae bacterium | reverse complement strand
CGCGCCTACCGGTTCTTCGATCGGTTTGACCTGGATCGTCCGCTTGCACCCTGGCTCGTCCGGATAGCCATAAATGTGTGTCTCAACCGGGTTGAAGGACAAATCCCTGCTGCTGATCTGGATGATGAGCTGTTTCCGCTTCCCGATCCCGCTCCCAGCCCCGAAGTACAGACCATCCTCCGAGGCCGGGACGAAACCATTCTTTACGAGCTAAGCCGCCTGCCGCCTCGCTATCGTGCGGTGATCGAACTTCGTCACTTTCAAGGATTGAGTTATGAGGACATCGCAAAGGAACTTAAACGTCCGCTCAGCGATATTAAAAGCGATTTATTCAGGGCCCGCAAATTATTAGCGGAGCGACTCAAAGGCCTGACATGAATATCCGTTTCGTTCAAAATATCAAATTCACCTTTGTCATT
Organism: uncultured Anaerolineaceae bacterium; assembly: GCA_964585035.1. GTDB lineage: Bacteria > Chloroflexota > Anaerolineae > Anaerolineales > Villigracilaceae > Fen-1038. The sequence continues at coordinate 3,469 of CAZPCR010000346.1, read as the reverse complement.
CTGCTTGGAGTGTGGTTAATCATTACCACTTCCCTCGTTCTGATAATGACGTGGGGTAACCGGATCGCACATGCTGAAATTGGCATGGGGACCGGTTTGATTTTGATCTGGGTATTTCTTTGTGGCTCGCTTATGTATTTTTTCCGGGAACAGATAAAGTCAGTCGTTTTATCTATTCGATTGAATTGGCAGATTAAATTCGTCCTTTTCGCGACCTTATTGGCAATGTTGGAGGAGGCGATAACAACGTCACTGACCAATTTGGCTCCTCTATTCGGAGTAAAGGTCGGAGAGGCTTATATCACGGCCTCCGCTAATTATCTCGATGTGATCCTTCACCACAGTGTAATTGTATTTATTCCCTGGTTTATTGCCTGGGCCTGGCTACTCAAGCGATATGCTTTCAGCACTTTTTCAGTTTTTCTGCTCATCGGTTTCAACGGCCTTTTGGCCGAAACCTTGACCTTTGGATTGCAACATCTTTCTGAGTTTGGGGTGTGGATTTTCGTATATGGCTTGATGATCTTTTTACCGGCTTATACAGTTCCGCAAGACCGTGGTGCCCTTCCGCCAAAATTCAAGCATTTTTTATTGGCATTCATTTTGCCGTTTCTCTGCGGGATTCCTTGGGCAATTCTGATCCATTTGATTTCTCCAAATCATCCTGATATCCACTTTCCTCCTATAAAACCTTGAATCACCTTAGCGATTCCCAGCTCAACGAATATCTGGACGGCAGCCTGACCGAAGAGACAAGCCGTGCAATAAGCACACATTTGGAATCTTGTGTGGACTGTCGTGCCCGTCTGGATGAATTGCAGTTCGTTTTCAACTGCCTGTCAGGTTTGCCTGAAATGCAGATTTCCCATGACCTCGCACCTGGTATTTTGTCGCAGTTGCCTCAAAAACAGGCTCGCGTTTGGACTCCGATCTTTGCCACACAGATCGGTGCAGCGCTGGGTATGGTCTTTTGGCTCTCTTCCGAAGGCGTCAGATTTATCACCCCTCCAGTGCTCCCTGCCCTTCGACTTCCAAAATTTACTTTATCCGGTGTCAACCTTCTTTTCCCGAACCTGCAGTCATTAATTATGGATTTTCTTTTCAGGGCCCCTAAAATTCACTTCCCTGCGGTCTTCCTTAACGGAAATCTAGCCAATAACTTTTCTCTTGCAGCTCTACAAAGTTGGCTGGATCGATTACCAGGTTGGCGTATTCCGCTTTCTAATTTCCCACTTACTGTTGTGACCGTCTCTGCCCTGCTGGTTTGCCTGTTTGTAAATGCGGCATTGCTGCGCGAGGCTTCTGAGGTAAAGAAATGAAACGCTATTTGATTATCTTTCTGGCCTTGGCAATGGCGGCCCTAGCCTGTGGTGAGCAAACCCCGGTTACTCCCTTCCCCCCTTCAAACGATTCGACGTTTAAGACAGGTCAAACAGAGTACGGATTCTATCCAACACCGCCCGAAATATCTTTAGACAGTGTGACCAAATTATACAAAGACCTCGGAACTCATGCCGACTTCGTGTTGATGCAGCAGAATGTGCCCTGGCAGGATTTCGTCACCGGTGTAGACGGTACGTCAAAGTCACGCACCGATCTGGCCAACCAGGTGAAGCTGGCTCAACAGAATCATCTCGGATATATTTTTGTCATCGATGGGTTGAACGGACTCAACCGTCGCGATTTTTCCGGTCTGCCCTCTGGTTGGGATGCAAGTTTCGCCAACCCAAAAGTCCGTACCGCTTACACCAATTTCACATTATGGGTTGTCCGAACGTTTCATCCGGGTTATCTTGGCCTGGCATCCGAGATCAACACATACATGGACGCGCATCCCGGCGATGCGGACAATTTCATCAGTCTTTACAATGAGATATACAAGGCAGTCAAAGCCGAGGCGCCGGGTACAAAGATCTTCGTCACATTTCAATGGGAAGACCTGAACAACCTGATCACTTCCGCTAATGAGGGTCGCCAGCCCTATCAAACCAATTGGGATGAGGTGGAAGCCTTCGAGCCCAACCTGGATTTATGGGTGATATCGACCTATCCCTTTGTGGCCTTCAAATCCGGCTCGGATATCCCCGCCGATTATTACACTCCTCTCCTCACTCGAACTTCCAAACCCTTGGCTATCGCCGAAGGTGGATATTCATCCAAACCGGTTGGCCCCGTTCACGGCAGCCCCGAAGACCAGGTAGCCTATCTCAACGCCATCCATAACCAGATCGGTCCGCGCTTAACGTTTTGGGTTTATCTCTTGCTGGACGATTTCAACCTGGGTTCTTATGCAGTATTCATGATGGCAACTGGGCAGAACCCGCTTACCGTAAGTACGTTGGGGATGTTTGCCTCGGTGGGTCTCAGTAACGCGGACGGCACACCCAAGACGGCAATGGCAGTGTGGGATTCGTTCAGGAAAAACCGTTGACAAAAATTCCTTGGCATATGAATTTGTAAAGATTCTATAAATGAAAATCCGTGCAGTCCATGTCCTAAAAGGAGTCCTTAAGGAGAAAATATGAACACACTCAATATGCTTGCTTTTCTGGTTGGCGGCAGTATCACTTTGACAGCCTTCATTACCTTGGTGGGGAGACTCTTCACGGTGCCTGTGTCTCGCATCACCGAGGCTATAAAAGTTTCCCAGTGGAAACCGTTTGTCATCGGTCTCGTAAATGCCGTGTTCTTTATTTTGTTGGCAGCCGTGATGTTTAACTTTGCGCGAAGTCTTAGCGGCCTCTTCGCCGGGTTTGTTGCAATAATCGCATTGGCAATCCTTGCCGCCTTGGGGATCCTGGCATCCATTGGATTATCGGGTTTTAGCTGTTGGCTGGAGGAGCGGATCTCTACGAGTGAACGCACGCTCGCCACGTCTCTAAGAATTACGCTCCTGCTTGTCCTGGCTTGTATGGCCCCATTTGTTGGCTGGTTTTTGTTGACCCCCTTCGTCGTTGCCACTGGTCTTGGTGCAGGGATTCAAATACTCTTTCAAAAGAAAGAGAAAGTCGTATAAAGATTATCCGTACTTCCCCCAATCATCCCTGGGAATAATATTATGGGCACAAATTTTGAAGATGTTCATCCAATGTTTGAGCAAAATTGTGATAACCCGATGCATCACAGCGCGCGCTGAAATAATAATACGGTGTGTCGGCGGGTGATGCCACGGCCTGCAGCGAACTCAATCCGGGGTTGTCGATGGGAGTAGGTGGCAACCCGTCATTGAGATACGTGTTGTAGGGTGAACCAAATTGGAAATCGCCTGCGGCCATCGGATTGGTCCACCAGGTTTGTTGGCTGGGGTTATATCCTAACGCATACTGGACTGTGGGATCGGCATCCAGTTTCATACCAATTTTAAGGCGGTTGAGATAAACGGAGGCGATCTGTGGCGCTTCATCGGCATGCACTGCTTCTCGCTGTACGATGGAAGCCAGAGCAACTGCCTGGTAAACGCTCAACCCCT
>CAZPCR010000345.1:0-3932 GCA_964585035.1 uncultured Anaerolineaceae bacterium | reverse complement strand
TGGAACGTGAAGTCCGGAAGGTTTCAACTACACCCTCTCTGTAGGATACCAGGTGGACCATCGGCCATACCTGGCTGAGGAAGGGTGTGATCAAAGGGTGGTTGAAATCAACGATGATAACAACGCTATCTCCCGGATCGCCGGCGTTTTCCACCGAATTCCCATTGCTGTCAAGGCACTTTGCATAGGCTGGACCTGCCATCACCGGAAGAGGTTTAAAAGTAAAAAGTTGAGTACCACTGGTATCTTTGTGGTCTGAACATATCGTCAAATGGAAGTAGCCCTTCGCGGTATTTGACACTGCGGAATTATCCTTGAACAGCGCAACCTGCCATTGCTGAGACGCATCGTGAATGGACTGGAGGCGGACATAATCTTGTTCGGCCTGGTAACTATCTCCAAGGCAATCAGGAACATTATCATAATTAGAGTCATAGTAAGGGCTGGAACTATCTCCCAGAACGGATAAATATGTATTATTGCAATAGGCAGTGTTATATTCACCGGTCACGGCATAGCGCACGGTTTGGCGTGCTACGTTTTCTATACTCAGCCAGGCCTGGAACAACAGGGCAAAGTCGATGATCCCGAAGATCATGATCAACAGAATAGGCAATGCCAGGGCAAATTCCATAAGAGCCTGGGATGGGCTTTTTCCGGACCTTAAGGATAGGGATAATTTGGAAGAGGAAAGTTTAAGTTTATTCATAGGATACCCCATCATTGGGTAATTCGGGTTGCGATCCTGTCATTAATTGTCGTAAAGATCCCTTGCAGTGCGGCTGCATCCGGCGCAAAGAAATAATCGGAATTTAATTGTCCGGCCGGTGTATCTAACAGGGCATCGTCGCCGATGTCGGCCGCATAATTCAATAACTGCTGGCCTGAATTATTCGGAGTAGTAACAGCATTACCGAAACCGATCGTGTAAATAAGCGCGTTCTGGCCGAGAGCTACAAAATCGGCCATATCCCGGGCATAGTCGTCAGCATCATAAGCCGAGGCATTAACAGTGCCGGCGCCACCGTTCGGTGTATTGGAATGGCACGCATTATAAAGGATTCCACTACCGACATTTGTATATAAAGGATCGGTACTTGTCAGGCAGTGCCGGCCTGTAGCGCCATTGCTTACTGTTGCCACGATATTATCCTGGCAAGTTGCGCCATCGCTGTTGGGACAATAGGCGTTGCCTTCTGCATGGTTGGCCACACCATCGGTGAGCATGATCACGATCCATAATGATTGCTGCCGGAACCCCGGTGTTAATACAAATTCTTGCCCGGCCGCTCGAAAGGCATCGCCGGTATCGGTCGTCCCACAGTTTGCGTTTGGAACACCTGGAGGGCAGCCCATCAGATCATAAGCTCTCTCGTAATGTTGCGTTCCATCCAGGCTTGAATAAGGGCCCGTGGGGTCAGGAGTAAAACAAGTGAGGTCAGCGAGTGTATCATCAGTGGGAGGCGTATCCTCCTGTGAGAGAGGTTTATTGTCAGTCGTTAAACAATATCCATCGCCGTCATACGGATAGGTTCTGCATGGGGCCTGGCCGGTTGGGAAAGTGCGCGCACCCGTGCTATCCAAACAGGAGCCATCAGATAAAGGACCGCCTGTTGCCACAGTTCCACTCGCCGTGTAAACACGCAGCCCCTTGATAGTGTCCACGATTTTTTGCTTGTACTGCGCCGAAGTCAAATGATTGTCGTAGTTAACACCCAGATGGAGCGGGGCGTCATATGGATCACTGATATCTGTGTGCGCCTTCCGATCGAATGGGATCACAGAGACGCGGTCGAACTGGTTGCTGCCGTCGTCCGGGAACCGGTCATTAACAAATTGCACAGCGGCATGTTGAATATCGCTGAACGGTTGACAATTTGTATAATCCCCGGCCGCCAATGTTTGGTTGCATTCAACCGGATCGGCCAGGATGTTTGTGCTTTCATGCGCACTATTTACGTATGACCATGTCATTGACTCGGATACGTCCATCAGCAGCACGATGTCCAGCGAAGCCGCCTCAGAGGTGGCGTTTGCACTCAGCGTAACCGTCCTGATTCCTATGACTGGCAGGAACGCCAGGTTAATAGTAGAAGTTGCATACACATACACCAGCCGCCGATTGGCTGGATGGCATTGGCCGTTCGGGCTATTGTCATACATCGAATCGGTCGGATCGCATATCAGGTGAACGTCCGCGGTGGCCTGACTGATATCGTTCAACGTCAGGAATTCCTTGGCGGCTTTGCTCAATTCGGTCGTGGTTGGATCTTTTCGATACTCAGCCGCCGCAGCCAACGCCGCCGCATCCACCGCACGCCGCAGTTTACCGTTACCAATAAATACCAGGCCCGTATCCACCACCAGGCCCACAAATGCCACAAGGCCCACAATGGCAAACACCACGATGATCAAGACCTGCCCTCTCTGCGCCCTTTGTGAAAAGCGAAGATGCTGGGCGCTCTTCCTAGCGCGAAGATGCTGAGCGCCTTGCTTTGAGGACTGATTTCTATTTTTTTGTAAGATGTTCATAATTTTTCTTATCATATTATTAAGAGGGTGGTACATAACAAGGACTAGTGTCTGGCACCGAAATATTCTTTAACGGCATGATCGCATATGTATAAACCGGGACGGGGTCCGGAAAGAATTGGTCGTAAAAAGGTGCTTTGAGGGTTTGAGGGTAGTTATAGAAGATCTCCACCAGCAGTACACTTACAGCCGGAGCGCTTGAATCCATGCGGCTTTGGATGAAGGCAGTACTCTGTTGGGAAAGGTGATTCGCTGTTGCACGACCCTGATCCATTTTGCTCCAGCTCCATCCGTCTGACCCTGATCCGGCCGTAGGATAGCGACAAACGTTCGTATCCGTAATTGCAAAAATGGAGATCACGACATCGTCACCAATGGCAGGGTTCAAAACTATCGGCGTAATAACGTCTATAGCTTCCCCCGAAGCATGATCATAATATTCAGAACATATACCATCGGAATCCGTGGTGCCTCCGCTCGTACATGGCGCAAAAGGATCATAGTTGGCTCCATAACGTGCAGCTTCCCGGGCGCCATCCACCAGGTTAAGATACCGGTTAAGCAACACACCGAACTCTGCGATCCCTGCCACTAGCAGCATTAAAACCAAAACCACCAGGCTTAACTCTACGAAGCTCTGGCCTTTGCTTCCCGAACTTGCCTTAAGAGAAATTTGTCTCATATTTATAAACCTGTATTTATATTAATCCTTTCTAATGATACACGCCGTGTAGTGACAAGTCAATTGGTTGAACATCCTTTGTCCCCACCTTGCAACGATTTATTCACAAAAACAAGACATTGGGAGCGGATTTTTAAAAAAAGGATATAATTAATTCGCCAGAACAAACAAAAATGAAAGGAGGTGGATCGCACAAAATCACCGGGAAAGACAGCGCATGAACTCGCCGTCCTTTACGCGAGTTGACGAGGATGAGGGTTTTCCATCGTGAGATGGAGCTAACTGAGCCTTTCTAATCTCGATGGGATTGGAAAGGCCGGGAAAATCGACAGATCAGCGGAAGCCCTCCGGGTGAGCCATCACTCGTTTACCTTTCCCTCCAAAAGATTCTCCACTACAAGACTGGCCGGTGACGGCGCAGGTAAAAAAGTGGAGCATGGCAGCCAAAGAGAATAGAAAACAGAGAATAGAGAACAGATAGTAGTGAATGGAGAAAAGTTAAAACTCTGATCACCTTGTCGTGTTATACAGAGTTGGTTTGTGTCCACCCTCTAATCGCTAGTTATCAAATCTATTATCTCCACTCATTTATTTTATATTCTCTTTCTACATTATATAAAATTGGAGGATCCCCTATGTGTGGAATCGTTGGATATATCGGGCCGCGTGATGCGACACCGATCATCCTTAACGGCCTGAAAAGGCTGGAATACCGCGG
>CAZPCR010000344.1:0-3939 GCA_964585035.1 uncultured Anaerolineaceae bacterium | reverse complement strand
TTTCCATCTATGAGCTGTGCAGTCATTTTGTCTCTCCTTGGATGCGATGCTTAGAACTATTATACGAGCCGCATCTCCGTACCGAAAGTGACAATTGACAGGATGAATATCCCGAAAATATCCCTCCTATTTCGGGCTTATTTTAAGTTTCCAGATGACTAATTTAAGCGAATAGTGAAAAAATACCATCAAAGGGACCCGGTAATTTCACCGCCCAACAGAACGTCCCCTTCCAGCCCGGTAAGCTTTACATCATCAACAATATTCCAGCGAGGCGAGCTGGCAGCCGCCGTAACTCGCAGGTAATTGCCGGTGAGACCCTCCATTTGCCATCCACGCTCATTGAGCTGTGTCATGGACTCCCACAGGACGGAAACCAAATCCCCAATAAATTTCTGTCGATACACTTGAGCATCATCTTCAATGAGGATCCGATAAGCAGCGCTGCGTTCTTTGCTTACAGCCTGATTAATTTGCCCGACCATACGCGCTGCCCCGGTGCCTGCGCGCGGAGAATACGTGAAGACGTGCCCGCCTGAAAAATTCATTTCACGGACAAATCCCAGTGATTCGGAAAATTCAAGCTCGGTTTCGCCGGGGAATCCTGCAATAATATCAGTCGTGACGGCGGCGTCCGGCATAACTTGACGAAGGCCATCCACAAGCTCCTTAAAGGAAGCTGGAGTTGTCTTGCGAGCCATCCGTTTCAGGGTGGCAGCACTTCCGCTCTGGAGAGGCAGATGCAAATGCCGGCAAAGACGAGGGTTTTCCCAGAGTTTGAAAAAATCCACATCCAGATCCCACGGTTCCAGCGATGACAGGCGTAAACGCGGGACGTCTGTTTCCCGCAAAATAGTTGTGATTAGATCTCGCAGATGAGAACCAAACTCCTGACCCCATGAGCCGAGATGGACGCCGGTTAGGATTATCTCCTTGGTATCACCTTGCAGCGCGGCTTGAATATCGGCAAGGACCTGCGCGACCGTGCGACTGTGGCTGCGTCCGCGCGCAATTGTCGTAACACAAAATGTGCAATGGTTATCGCAGCCGTCCTGTACTTTGATGAAGGCGCGTGTTCGGTGGTGAAGGCCGGGCATCCGCTGGCGGGCGATTGGCTCCAGGTCGAAGGATTCCTGTGGAAGATCCAGATAATCTGCAACAAGCCAGTCTTTGCGATCATTAGTGACCACTTGCGAGACGGCGGGCAAGCCGGCAGCCTCCCGAGGCTGAATGGTGACCCAACAGCCGGTCGCAATTATCTCTTCCACACCGGCGCGGGCTATTTGACGAATCTTCCCACGTGAGTCGGAGGCCGCCTTGGCCGTAACCGCACAAGTATTGACCACAGCCAGGTCGGCACTTTCTGCGTTCGCGATGATCTCATGTCCAGCAGCACGGAATTGCCGGGCCATGCTCTCGATTTCCGATTGATTTAAACGACAACCGATGGTATCTAAATAGACTTTCATATTAATAAATATTATCCAATCCGCTTCCCGGGATCAGGGTTTTGTCACCATAAAATTATCGAATACTATATCCACGCCAGGCTGGTTGAAAGACCCGGCCAATAACCCAACATCTCCGTGCTGCAAAGTAGGATCATGAACATCCGCCAATTTTGAGCCATTGACATAGAATGTAAGGTCGTCGCCGCTACAATCAGCCCGTAAATGGTTGATTGCCATGCCGGTGTTTATTTTAGGGCTGGACTGCATCTCGCTCTGTCCGAGCAATGCCGCGTGGCCATTCATGAAAATACCCAACCCATAATATCCATCGCTGCTGATAATAAAGAAATAATACGCCTTACCATCCGAGCGACAGATCAGGCCGATGCGATTCTCATCAGGCCCAGCTAATTTACCCGCATCTACTTCCATGCGAACGTCACTGAAGTCCTTGTGCGGTGTAGACCAGAAGTTCGCCTGCAACGTGTTGACCAGAATACGATAGCCGCCGCCATCGTAATCCATGATCCCTTGTGCATATTTGGTGTGATCCCAACCAGATGCCGGTGATGAAAAATCGTCTTTAAATAGCGTTGTCCCGGAAGGGACAGCGGATACCGAAGCTGGAATAGCCGGTAAACCACAGGCAAATATGATCAGGGCAAAGAACGGGATCAATCCATAATACAGCGGTCGAGGAACCATGGCACAGATTTTATCATGTCAGTCCTCCACCAGATAATAAAATCACGGAAAATATTGCTTTAATAATTGAGCAGCCAGCTGTCCTGATAGACCGTTGGGATCAAGCTGGCGGACATTATTCAATTCAACAAAAGCCGAAGGCCGATCTCCTTTTCGCAAGTATGTTTCGGCGAGGTGGATATGAGCCAGCACAAGGTCGGGTTCGGCCTTGATCGCCTTGAGCAAATTCTGTTCAGCATTATAAAGATAACCGGCATTCAAATAAGACCACCCCAAAGCATCCATAGCCTGCGGGTCATTCGGCGCGATCTCGAAAGCTTTTTGAGCGGCTGGCAGGCCAACCTCCTGTACTTGTACCCCGTTATCGGCGCAAAACATGGCGAGCAAACGCCAATACATTGCATCGTTCGGCGCGAGGGAGGTCGCTTTTTGATAATCGCCCAATGCAGAAACAAGATCTCCGTTCAAGGCAGATATTTCACCAATAGAAACCTGCCAGGTAGGATTTTCGGGCTCTGCATCTGCCGCCTGTTGATATTCATCTAATGCGTTTGTATATAGTCCCTGACGTTTCCAATAAAGACCGCGCAGGGCGTGAACAACCGTATCCTGCGGGTCAAGTGAAAGGGCCTTATCCAACTCTTCTTTACCATCCTGCCCTTGATGCTGGCGAGCCTCTCCAAGCCAGCTCCATGCTTCCGCATTTCCACTATCCAAATTAACAGCCTGCTCGAAAGCCCGGGATGCCAACCCCCACTCATCGACAAGCCCCAACCCACGTCCAATGATCACGAGTCGCTGCACAGGTTCAGATTCGGTCGCAGCAAGGTCAAGAGATGCATTTAAAGTTTGAACAACAGAATAGAATTCAGGATCCAAAGCAGATGCATTTCGAAGTTCCTGGAAGGCCCGCCCAGGATCGGAAGTCATCAGTAATTGACCGAGTTCGTAATGCTCTATAGCTGTCCCCTTTCCAGTGGCCAGCCAAATTTCGAGGGCATTTTGCTCCTCGTTATAATTCTTGAGATCTCGATAAACAAGAGCAAAATCCGAATAGAATCCCTTATAAGATGGATACTCCTTAAGTCCAGCTGTCCATATTTCCATAGCCTCCCCTTCATTCCCATTCACCAAATATCCTTCCCCATACATATCCCATCCTTCAGCCGATAAACCGCCTTGGCGCCTCGCTATTTCAAAAACGCGCTCGGCATCTTCCCAATCCTTACCATTGACGTAGGATATGCCCGCCTGCTCCCACAGTTCAGACCTCCAAGTCAACCTAAGGGCGGCCGATTCGTAATCTGCTCCTGATTCGGCAAAATCCTTCCGGTCGAAAGCAACTTGTGCATTCTTTAGGGCAAGAAAGCCCTCCATCATGATTGGCGCGACGATACCAATACTCAAACCAATCAGGATAATCGGAATTTTTAATAAAATCAGAAGGCGATGCATGGAAGTGTTTAAGAATTATAGTCCTTCGTTCTTCCAACAAGGAAGTAAGCCTCAAATTGCCATCCTACTCCAAGGGACGGTATAATCGAATGCATGGGCACAATCATCGCAGTAGACGTGGGCGGGACTCATTTACGGGCCGCACTATACGAACCAGAAAATACGCAACCCATCATACATAAACGTATTCGGACCAATACCGGGGAACCCGGAGTCTATGGTCGGATGGAAGTACTCATCGAATCGATCTGGCCCAAAGAGGGGAACGTCACCGCCATCGGAGTTGCTTCACCGGGGCCTCTCGATCCATATACCGGTTATATTCTAA
>CAZPCR010000343.1:0-3956 GCA_964585035.1 uncultured Anaerolineaceae bacterium | reverse complement strand
TAAGAGAATCGCTTAATCGCTCATTTGCAGTCTGACTTTCGAATTCGTTGCGAAGTTGATTCATATTTTTATGAGACCGAGTTTATATCTGGTTTTTATTTTCATCGGATGGTTTAATAAAAATGGATGCCTCTGACACATCCGGCAAACCGGCTAATTCACGCACCGCAGTCTGTAGTAACGTGTCGACATCCAACGACCGGCTAAAACGACCGGATATTTCATTTACAGTCTGTTCCTGAACAGCACGCAGGCGTGTCTCGTCGATAAGACGAATATTATCAAGGGCGAGCGCCACTTGTATGGCCACTTTTTTAGCCAGATCCCGGTCGGGTTCCGGCCATTCGGCTTTATCTTTTCTTTGGAATGCAATGGAGCCGATTTCCTGTCCTCGCAAGACGAGGGGAATTTGCAAACCATCCTGATCTATAGGTTTGGCGCCTAATGAAATAGATTTAATTCCAGACGGCGTAAATTGGTATGCCATCTTTTGATTTATTAAATTTTCCCGCCAGGTCGATTGGATTTGCTGAGAATTTAGAACATCCAATTGTGTTTCATATGCCCTGGCTTCATTTAGCAGCCGAGCATTATCCATTGAGGTACCAAGCTGATCGGCAAGCAATTGCAGGATTTCTGATTCGCTCTGACCAAAAGCCTGATTTTGTTCTGATTGAATATCCAACACGCCCAAGATTTTTCCACGTGCAGCCACTGGCAAAGCTATCTCAGAGCGGGTCCTGGGTATTTCGGATTCTCTTTCCAAGGTGGCCGACGTCTTCGAGTTTCCTGCGACGACAATCAGCCGGGCTTGTTTCGCAACACGTCCAACCAAACTATTGTCGCCCACCTCTACATGAAAACCCTTTGCGACCAATTTGCGGCCTTCGTCGGAAGAGGCTGCTTGCAATATTGCCGTTTTTCCATCTTCAGTCAATAGAAAGAAACCCGCATGGAAATGCCTGAAATTTTCGGTAATAAGGTCAACCGCTTTGGCTGGGATTAAAGATATATCTTGAATTCCAGCCATCTGGCGAGTGAAATAAACCATAGACTGCATGCTGGAGTTTCTTTTTTCCAATTCGCCTGTGCGCTCCGCAACATGTTTTTCCAGGTTCTTTCGTTCCTCTTGAAGCGCTTTAAAAATTTCGCCAGCCCTACCTTGAGCATGGACAAATTCGGTTTGAAAATAGTAGACACCTGCAAGCGCTATTGATCCCAATAACAGCAAGGAAGCACTGCCAATCAGCCAGTCACCCAGGGTGCCACTTTGCATCCCGCGAGAGCTGAGCAAGTAAAAACCATTGAGGAGTAAGAAACCAAAGAACGTTATGGATATAATACTTAAAACAATGGAGTTTATTCCGGCACGCGGCGAAAAAAGAAGTCCGGTCATGACTATGAAGCCCAATAAAAACACAAGCGCATTACCCCCGATGCCGGTTTCAATCAGTGCCACCAACCCAAGAATATATATCAATGCGAGGAAAACGCCGGCTCGTATCGTGTAAGGCAAACGGATAGCTGTAATGGCCAAGAGGCAGATATATACGGAAGAAAATACGGTCTTATCAAGCAGGTCATTAGAACTGAATAAAGTCGCCAGGAGAACTATAAAACCCAATCCAGACGCCCAGATTAAAATAACCCTGATAAAGCTCTCGCGCCAAGCCTGGAATGAGAATGAAGAAATGACTGTTGGGTCGGTTGGGTTAGATTCCGCCATAGGATAATCCCTTATTCCTGGACCTTTAATTCGATTGTCGCTTCAGATGCATCCAGGGCCTGACCAAGTTCGCGAACAGCAACTTGAAGAATTCCATCCAGCGTTGACGAAGCCCATATCTTTCCGGTAATCTCCGCCAACCTGTGTTCACGGACGGCTGAGGATTGACTTTCCTCGACCAATCGAGCATTTTCAAGGGCGAGAGCCGCCTGGGTAGCCACCGCTTCAATCAGATTTTGTTGATCCTGTGTCCATTCGGTTTCGCTAGTTAGGCTGATCTTGCCAATTATTTCGTCGCGCAACGAGATGGGGATTTCGAGTCTAGGAGAATCCTGCGGCATGTCATCGTCCCCGATGATATATTGAAGGTCCTCATCCCTTGAGATCGGCTTCCATGACTCGAGAACGTATTGTCGTTGAATAGCTCTCATCTCAATTAGATTTTTCTGCGTCTCCTGGAATAATCGTGCATTTTCCAAGGCGGTTGCAACCTGGTTTGCCATTCCCTGAAGGGTTTCAATTTCCTGTGGACCGAAAACGCCGGCTTTTGTGGATTGGACGTCCAAAGCCCCAAGAATACGATCGCCAACTAGAAGTGGAAGGGCAATCTCAGAGCGGGTGTAGGGGAGGAGTGGGTTCTCGAACCTAACAGGTTCGGCCCCAACATCCTGGGCAATGCGGGCTTCCCTTGTGCTAATGGCCATACCGACCATGGAATTGCCACCAATGCGCAGGTGATGTTTGTTTTCTTTAAGGACTCTTCCAGCGTCGCCTGTTGCGCTTTGCAGCTCAGCTTGCTCCCCTTTTTCATCCACCAGGAAAAGAGCCGAATAATAATAACCAAACTGTGAAGTAATCAGATTCACAACGCGTTCGATCAATTCCTCCTGATCGAGAATGGCGCTCGATGTGCGGCCGACTTCATTCACCGCTTTCAGCTGCAGAGTCCTGGCTTCTACGCGGCCCTCCAGCGAGCCTCTTTCCAATTCAAGTTCCTGCAAAGTCTCGTTGGCTTTCTTCTGTGATTCGACAAATGCGAGCTGAAGTTGCCGTAATCCCAGGATTATTGTTACACTAATCAATAACGTTGTTGCACTCGTGCTAAACCAATCGCTGGTCTGCGCAGGCATTGCCTGGGGGTTTAGAAGGCCGATACGACCGGTTTGAACAAACCAGCCCAGAATTCCAAATGTAAACATGGATATAACCGTTGAGACCAACCCAGCCTGAATAGAGAACAACATGGCCGCAAGAATAATTAGGGCCAGGAAGAAAAATATTCCGTCTCCTAAAATCCCTGTACTGAAGAGCTCATTCATACCTAAGGCAAAGATAATAACCAGGAGGGTTCCCGTCCTGACCCAATAGGGAGAATTGATGAAGGTTATAACGATCAAGACCAGATAAGAAAAAACAAAAACCGTGTCTTGAATGAGGCCCTGGTTGGTCAGTAACGCCGGAATGAGTGCGATAAGACCAAAAACCAAAGCGCCATACATCATAGGGCGAACGAATTTTTCACGCCAATTTTTATATATATTTTCGGTTGTGACTTGAGCGGATGTAACAGGCGGTTGTGGAGAGGATCGTTCCTTGTTCATTGCTCGCTCTCCTTCAGTTCGACTTCTTTATTCTTTTCGCTGGTCGAGATTTCAATTTGAGTACGTCGCGCGCCAACAGCTTTCGTTATTTCGCTGGCTGTTATAGCCAATATAGACTGCATATCCGTAGAGCGACGGATTTTACTGGTTATCTCATAAAGAACGCGTTCACGTTCAGCCTGGGAACGTATTTGCTCAAGCAAGCGGGCGTTGGCGATAATTGCTGCCAAGCTTCCGCCAAGCGTGCCGAGCATCTCTTCATCGTTCTCCGTATATGCGGTTGTTTTTTCGCTTTCCACATTCAAAACGCCCAGAACTTCATTGCGATAAATGAGTGGTACAGCCAACTCTGATTTTGTATTGGAACTCCCTTCGATATAACGCGGGTCTTCCATGACATTATCCACACGCAAAGAGCGATGGTGGGCGGCAGCCCACCCAGTAATTCCAGTGCCAATGGGCACACGAAGTTGAAGAATCTCTTCAGAATACCCTACAGCTGCCTTGACCTCCATCAGCTTCTTTTCCCGATCTGTCAGCATAATGGCTACCCGATCGCCCCCGAGAGTAACTTGCAGCCCGGTCACTGCACTATCGAGAGCTTCCTCCAATGTCGTTCCTGACGCGGC
>CAZPCR010000342.1:0-3956 GCA_964585035.1 uncultured Anaerolineaceae bacterium | reverse complement strand
GCCATCGGAGTTGCTTCACCGGGGCCTCTCGATCCATATACCGGTTATATTCTAAAAACGCCCAATATCAAGGAATGGCAAAATTTTCCACTTGGGCCAAATTTGACCAAACATTTCAATGTACCGGCCTTCGTGGATAACGACGCCAACCTGGCTGCTTTAGGCGAATGGAAGTTCGGCGCAGGCAAAGGCCACCACCATCTCTTATATTTAACTATTAGCACGGGAGTGGGAGGGGGTGTAATCACGGATGACCACCTTTTGCAAGGATATCACGGCCTCGGGACCGAGCTCGGTCATACGATCCTGGATCCGAATGGACCGCCCTGTTCGTGCGGTTTCGCTGGACACCTGGAATCCTTCTCATCAGGGCCTTCTATCGTCAAGTATGTAGTTGGAGAGCTTAAAGCGGGGGCAAGCTCCAGCTTGAAGCCGGGAAAAGACTTAAGTGCACGGGTCGTGGCAGATGCGGCAAATCATGGCGACGCCTTGGCAATCTCCGCGTACAAACGTGCTGGTGAATATCTTGGCATTGCAGTCGCTAATTTCCTCGTCGCGTTCGATCCCTCGATTGTCGTATTCGGCGGCGGTGTTTCACAAGTGGGCCCGTTGTTATTCGACGCATTCAAGGACAGCTTACAAAAGCGCATATTTCATCCGCGTTATCTCGAAAACCTGAAGATCGAAATGGCTGCACTCGGCGATGACGCAGGGCTGCTGGGCGCATTGGCCCTGGCTCAAATTTCTATTTAACGAATTACAAGGAGTATAAATGGAACCCATGAAACTGCCCGGGCCAAAGGCCCGCGCACTAATCAAGCGGGACTCGTCTGTGATCTCACCATCCTACCCGCGCAGCTATCCCTTTGTGATGGATCATGGCAAAGGTTCCGAAGTATGGGATGTGGATGGAAACCGGTTCCTCGACTTTATGGCCGGCATCGCGGTCACTGCGACCGGACACGCGCATCCGAAGGTGATCAAAGCCATCCAGGACCAAGCCGAACAGTTCATACACATTTCATCAGACTTCTATCACATAAAATGGATCGAACTGGCCGAGAAGTTGAATGAAATCGCCCCATTTGATGAAGCTGCTGTTTCCTTTATGACCAACTCAGGTACGGAAGCTGTCGAGACGGCGATAAAGCTGTCCCGCTACCATACCGGACGAGCCAATTTCATCGGATTCACAGGCGCTTTTCATGGGCGGACGATGGGGGCAGTGACATTTACCGCCAGTAAGCCCTCTTATCACGGCGGGTTCTATCCTTTAATGAACGGTGTTGTCCATGCACCCTTCCCCAATCCGTATCGCCCTGTGTTGGAACGTAATACAGGCGAAGATTATGGTGAAACCGTCGTCCGGTACATCGAGGACCAAATTCTTGGCCATATCCTTCCCCCCGACGAAGTAGCCGGAATATTGGTTGAGACGATCCAGGGGGAAGGTGGCTACATCATCCCACCTGCGGGATTCTTCCCGGCTCTCAGAAAATTATGCGATAAGCATGGGATCCTGCTGATCGTCGATGAAGTCCAATGCGGGATGGGCCGTACCGGTAAATGGTGGGCCATCGAACATTTCGGAGTGGAACCGGACATTGTCACGGCCGCAAAAGGTATCGCATCGGGGATGCCGCTGGGAGCATGCCTGGCACGCCAATCCGTTATGGACTGGGAGCGAGGCTCGCATGGCAATACATATGGAGGCAACCCCATTTCATGCGCGGCCGCGCTCGCCACGTTGGACCTGATCGAAAATGGATTTCTTGCAAATGCGGCAGAGGTTGGGCAATATACAATCGATGCCCTGGAAGAAATCCAGGCCCGCCACCCGAGCATCGGCGACGTCCGCGGCCGGGGGCTAATGATCGGTGTGGAGTTGGTAGAGGACCGGACGACGAAAGAACCGGCAAAAGAGCTTTCCGACCGTGTAGTCGAACTGGCCTTCGAACGTGGGTTGCTGACGCTTGGCTGCGGTAAAAGCGTAATCCGCATCGCGCCGGCATTGAACATCCAGAAATCTGAAATTGATGAGGGCTTGCAGATCTTCGAGGAAGCGATAAACCTGGCAGAAAAAGAATTCAACGTTAAATAATTTGAACCCTGACAATAAAACAATGCATCCCCCTTTAAATTTACGGGCAGGCGTTTGATCAACCCACCTTGGTTACTGTTAAGCGGGGTTT
This sequence comes from uncultured Anaerolineaceae bacterium, assembly GCA_964585035.1. Taxonomy (GTDB): domain Bacteria; phylum Chloroflexota; class Anaerolineae; order Anaerolineales; family Villigracilaceae; genus Fen-1038. The sequence goes on along the minus strand of CAZPCR010000342.1, from coordinate 1,764 downwards.
TTTTGTTAATGCAACTCGTATACCCGACTCGAATTGCCGGTGATAAAATTTTATCGGTTTAATCAACATGCTTCCTGATTTCCGCGTACGGCAACGTGACTACCTGCTCGAAATCGCCCGCCTGCTAACCCAAGAACTCGACCTTGAGAAGCTGCTTGAGCGCATTTTACGCGTCTCCATTGAAATGCTGGCCGGCCAAGCCGGCCTGATCGCGCTTAAGGAAACGGAAGGCTGGCGTGTGGCCGCAGCCTATAGGATCCAACCGGCATTTCTAAGTTACCTGGAACCCCTGCTCGCCGACGGAAAAGTCCGCGAGCTGGATGTGCGCGAACTCAACCGCATGTTAAAAGACCTAACATATACTGCCAGCCTGGGTCTTTTTAACGGCACCGGACTACCTCTTGCAGCGCACGGACAGGTCATTGGAGTTATTTTCATATTCCGAAACTACCCCGATCTATTTACAGCCAACGACCGTGTTCTACTGCAGGCCTTTGCCGACCAGGCAGCCGTGGCGGTTTATAATGCGAAACTTTACGGAGAGGTCAATTACGAAAAACAGCGCCTGGATGCCCTGCTCGATTCGGCTGCTGACGGTATATTAATCCTCAACGCCGACCACACTGTGGAACGCTGCAATATTGCCTTCGAAAAACTTATAGGCGAACAGCGCGACCAGATTGTCGGAAAAGACCACAACCAAGTCATCCGATGGGCGCGTGAACCTCAGGGCACTACGCTGGAAGAAGCAGAAAGAGGCGGATGGCCACTAACCAACCACGCCACGCTGTATGTGGAAGGCGACCTCGAAAGATCGCTGCCTCCGTCCCTGCCGGTAGGTATCACCTATGCACCACTGCTTTCCGAAGATGGCAAGCTGCGCAACATGATGCTCAGTGTGCGTGATATTACCCACTTCCGCACAGCCGAAGAAATAAAATCCACTTTTATTTCAATTATCAGTCATGAGTTGAGGACCCCAGTCACCCTCATTAAAGGCTACGCATCCACGCTGCGGCGCGATGATGCAAAATGGGACCGGACGGTGGTCAGGGATAGTCTGGCGGTCATTGAAGAAGAGGCCGACCGGTTGTCAAAAATGATCGACGACCTGCTGGATGCATCACGTCTGCAGGCGGGGGGTATAACCCTGAATCTCGCAGACGTATCACTTCCTTCTTTGGCCCAGCGTGTAGCTGAACGGTTTGCACCTCAATCTCAAAAGCATACCATCGTGACCGAATTTCCTTCAAAGTTCCCTGTAATACTAGGCGATGAAACGCGTCTCGACCAGGTGCTTGTAAACCTAGTCTCGAATGCCCTCAAGTATGCACCGAAGGGTGAAATAAAAATCAGCGGCTCCATTAGACCTGAAATGGTCGTCGTTGCAGTAAGCGATCAGGGACCGGGTATCGATACCAGAGACCTGCCCCACATTTTCGACCGGTTCTATCGCTCAACGGATGCAGCAAAGCAAACCAAAGGAGCAGGTTTGGGACTATATCTCGCGCGGGCGATCGTCGAGGCACATGGGGGGCGCATTTGGTCTGAACCAAAAACAGATCCCGGTGCACGGATATGTTTTTCCCTTCCGCGTTAATGATCGAATGGAGTGGTAAAATCACAATCTTGGAATATTTGGGAAACAGTCATCAAGATTCGCACCTGGTCGATATTTACATCACCAAATTGCCCAGCTCTCCTCTTATGAATAACAAGGAAATATATGACAGCTTATCCACCGCGCAATAAAGTCGAAAGGAA
>CAZPCR010000341.1:0-3978 GCA_964585035.1 uncultured Anaerolineaceae bacterium | reverse complement strand
CGAAGAAGATGTCGCCCATCCCGGCATATTCCCAATCCAGCAGGCGCATCTCGCCAATTTCGCCTGGCACGTTCTCATCCAGAAAGTTCAGGTTGAGCAGGTCATCATGACAGGGGGTGGGGATGTAAGGATCTCTCAAAAGTGCCTGCTCGACCTTCTGCGTTTTCTCCATGATCCAATCGAAATCGCAGGGGAATTTACAATCGTGCTGCCGTGAGACAGTGGTGAGCATTTCGATCCGGCGGAACACAATGAACTCACCGGGCAGCTCTGGTGCATTTTTGTGAAATACACGAAGCTTGCGGGCAACCCGCCGGATGTTTTCAGGCTGGGTGATTTCGGCAGGAGGTACCTTCTTGCCATTAATGAAGCGTGTCACCAGGTAACCTTCCGGTTCGATGAAGTACATCACCTCCGGTGCAACGCCCAGTCTTCCGGCAGCCAGGTTCGCTGCGTATTCCACATTGCGCTTGATACCCAGAAGATCGGTATCTGCTCCGTTTATACGCAGCACGTATGCCTTGCCGTCGGCCTCCACTTTGTAGTTCAGGTTAGTAATCCCCCCCAAGAGCGGCGTTGTCTTTATCTCTTTCGCGGTGGTAAAAAATGGAACCCGCGCGAGTGCTTCGTTCAAAGTCAGTGCCACAGGACCTCTCCCGGATCAAGTCTGTCGGCAGCGGCGACCCATGTCTCAATTTGTGTCGACAGTGTTAAGAACTCTATAAATGACCTCAAATTTTGATGGATAGTGGCCAGTGGTAGTTTGTTCGTTATCCACTGACCACTATCGTAAAACTATTCTTGAAATCTAGATCGATTTACTCAGGCGGGATTTCCTTGAAAGCGTAGTCGATATTGATGCCCTTCGCCTTCTGGGCGCGTTTGGTGAGGGCGTACCAGACGATGCAGAGGATGATGATCCCGAATGTGAGGATCTGTGACCACAGGTGAGTCGGGAAATCTGTGAAGTCCCAGGTACCGATCACACCGAGGGCAGGAGAGAGCACAAAGGACAGAACCATCGCCATGCCAAGACCGCCACCCAACATGCCGAGGGCCGTAGGCCAGGGCATCTTTTCGCCCTTTAACCATCCCGGCAGCTGTTCGCGGAGCGGCGAGAGGAACCAGAATACACCGACGATTGCAGCTGTTCTGACAAATGAGATCAGGAACAAATTATCGGGGAAGGTTTGAGGAGCAAGGACCCACGCCGCCCAAATCCAGGCGAAGATGCCTACCACTCCAAAAAGCATTCCAATGTAGGAGTTGACCGTGTACTTGGCACCCGGGGAAGCCGCATAGACTTCCTTGGCCTTGAACGGGAAGAAAATTCCAGCCAAAGCGCTGCCGGTAAATCCAAGGCCGCCGCCGAATGTAACACCCAGGGTCAGCGCGATCCAACCCGATACATTGTTATAGCAAATGATGGCGGGTATGCTGGCCAGGAAGAACGCGCCGAGGGCGTTGATCGGGGTATGGAATTTTTCATTCACGCGGCTGAACCATTCGGGCATGGCGCGGTCAAGAGAAGCCGCCACCATGATCCGGCTGGTGCCGATCATGATGTTGTTGGCGATCTGGAAACTGTTGAGAATATAACCGATGCTGATCAGCAGCACGACGATTGGGCTGCCGGTCAGGGCCACTGCCAGGATGGGCGGCCAAAGGTTGAATCCGGCAATGTTAGCTTGGGTTACTCCCGACCAATAACCCGCGCCGGCCACATAGAGGAATTGAGTCCCAAGGGCTCTCTGAAAGGCTTCGCCTAACAGGGCCAGTAAAATGCCGGTGATGACGAGCCCGCCCACGAAGATGAAGGCCTGGGTCTTGAAGGATTTGGCATCCTTGATCTCGCCGTTCTGCTCGGCAGAGTACGTGGCCCACTGCAGGGAAGTCCAGGCGATTGGCGCCACCAGCAGGGTAGCCAGCAGGCTGAAGGGCGGATTTAGATCGATGCCCTTGGCTTTGACCGCATCAATGGCTCCCTGGTAAAAGTTCGGCACGCCACCGACTGCCACTGAAAACGCATTCAGTTTACCGGGAACATCGGCCGGGTTGGCAAAGAATAGGACGATCAGGGTGGTTAATACGGCAATGGCTGCGCCCGCGATCATCACTCGCTGGAAGCTGACATAATTCTTGAAGCCCGAACCAAGCAGGGTCAGGGCCAGGGCAGCATTAAGGATGCTGACGATCGTGATCGGGATCGGTTGAGTGAACCAGATGCCGATGGCAGCCAGGGTCGGGTTGCCCAACGTGGCGCCCAACCCAAGGAAGAGCGGGGCGAAGCCAAGGTAGGAAAGCAGCCACCCGGCAAGAGCGATCCATACGAGCTGCCAGATGACGATTCCAGACATGGTGATGGCGAAGGCTACTCCACCGCCCCAAACACGGCTCTGGAACACATAGTCTCCACCTGAGCGGGGCAGGGCCGTTGAAAGAAAGACATATACCAGGGCAATCGGGAGTTCGAACAGCATGGCTAGGATGATGCCCCAAACCAGGTGGCCGCCCGGCAGCGAGCCCGGCGCCCAGAGATAAGTCCAGGGGAAGATCACGCCCATCGCCAGGATGTTGTAGAACATCGCCGACCACGGGGACATCACTCGTACTAGCCCTGAGGCCTTACGGGTAAAGACTTCCGGTTTTGCGCTTGCAACTGCACTCATTGTTTTTTTTCTCCTCTTTGATCAAATTACAAGTATCAAAAAACCAGGGAATTCAATATCCAAGACCAATTTTTTAAAGCGATTACGCATCTCCTTTCCTGGGTTTAAAAAAACCCAGCTTAGCCACTCGTCATTTGGGATCCTTCGATCTTTCCGTCAGCGAAGACTACCAGGCAGCCTCGCAGGACCCCTTCGCCATATTCACTCCCGGGATTTATACAGGTTGTCTTACCGATCTTAACCACGCCTTGTGATTCATGGATGTGTCCATGCAGTCCCAGCATGGGTTGGTATTTTTCAATTGCCTTGCGGACCGACGGACTGCCGGCGCCCGCGAAGACGATCTGCCCTGCGCTCATGACAGGGGTGGGTGGGTCGGTGGTGACATCCAGTTTGGGGCACAGGTCCAGTGTTGAATCGATCGGAGGCACATGGAAATTGAAGATGCAGTGCTGAAAGTCCTTTACCTGGGCGCACATGCCTTCGATGATCTCACCCAGCTTCTCATCGGGGATCTCTCTCGGTGTGTGCCAGGGAGTGAGATTACTAAAGCCCACGCTGGCCATGGTATGGTCGTCGTCGATTTGAATGACCTTCGCTTCGACCGGAATAAAAGATTCGCCGCCTACTTTAATGGCATCCAACACTTCGGGGTCGTCATCATTGCCGCCGGTGACCAGGCATTTGATTCCGGTGCCCTTCAGCCGGGTTTCCGCCAGATCGATCCATGAGACAAGCCGTTCGCGGGCAAGTTTATGGAATAATTTGTCCACCAAGGCAGGATCGGCCGCGAAGCCTTTATATTCATCTTCGTCCATTATCTAGTTGTAAAAACCGAGCAGTCCCAGTTTGTCCTTCAATTGCTGTAGCTCAGCTTCGGTTGTTAACTTTTGGACTGTACCCTGCACGGTGGCCCGATAATTGCCGTTTTTCTCTTTAATGATGGGGATCAGCAGCTTTCCGGAAATATCGCCTCCCATGACGATCACATTTACATCATAGAATTTGCCGGCATTGATGAACTTCCGGTAGGTCCGTTCCGAGCCGTGGATGTCTGTGGCAAAAAACAGGCGGGTGGTTTTCTTGCTCTTCTTTTTTCCTAAAAACGACATTTGAACCTCCAATTGGGATTAGGCTGGCAGCGTATGGAATTAATATGGCCTGAAAAACGAATGGAGTTTTTGATTTTTTCAGTAAAAGTCTCCTAACGCTCCAATGCCACCGTGAGCGAATAAATATCGCCGCGGTTATAGCAATAGGTAAATTCCACCGGCGTGCCATCGTCGGCGTATACCGTGCGTTCCTTGAA
>CAZPCR010000340.1:0-3981 GCA_964585035.1 uncultured Anaerolineaceae bacterium | reverse complement strand
TGGCATTCAGGTTGATGAAATACGGCGCATGCACGCTGATCCCCACTCCCTGTTCATTTGCGGTTTGTTTGATGAGCGCGCAGGTCTCTTCCGATACGCGCACCGACTGCACCCAGCCCAATTCAAAGGCGGTCAGGCCGATGGAATTGCTGTATTCGATCGCGCCGATCGATCCGCCCGGCTTCTTGGGCGTGCCGGTCGGGGAACCTACGGTGCCAAAGCGAAATGATAAAGTCATAAGGACCTCCCGAATAATATGAGTCGGTTTTAGCGAGCAGCGAATAATGGGGCGAGGCGCGCCCAGAGCGGCGGACCCAGAATTAAGAAACCCACCAGGATGGCGGCCACCGCAGCGATCAACACGGCGGCAGCGCCCACATCTTTGCCCACTTTAGCAAGCGGATGTTTCTGCGGGCTGGCAAGGTCTACGACCGCTTCGATCGCGGTATTGAGAAATTCGGCGGTGAAAACCATGGCGGTCGTAAGGATGATGATGGCCCATTCGCGGGCATCCAAACGCAGCCACAACGACAGGATGACCACCAGGGTCGCTATAACGGCATGGATCCAGGCATTCTGCTGTGTGCGCAGGACGTACCAAAAACCGCGAAAGGCATATCCGAACGAGAGAGCGCGAGATTTGATGAAATTCCACATAAGGGGATCGGTTGTTAGGATTCGATAATTTCGAGACCGGCCAGTCCCAACTTATCCAGGACCTGGGCCTGCGCAGACCACATACGCGCCTTGTCTTCAGGTTTGGCGTGATCGTGTCCGAGCAAATGCAAAACACCATGCACGACCAGCAGCTGCAGCTCGGCCTCCAGCGGATGGCTCGCGCTTTGCGCCTGCGCCTCGGCGCGCGGGACGGAGATGAGCACATCGCCCAAATAGGACACGCCGGTTTCGGGGTCGGTCTCGGAAGAGGGAAAAGACAGCACGTCGGTGGGCGCATCGACTCCCAGATAGTCGCGATTAAGCTGGTGGAGCTGGGCATCGTCGGTCAGGACAACGGAAAGATCGCCATCCGCGGATTGATGCGCAAGCGTGGTCAAAGCGGCATGTTCGATCAATTCGGGCTTGACCTGCTGCAGGGCTGGCGAAGATTCAATATGGATCATTTTTCAGGTTTATCTTTGGCGGGACTTGTTGGCGCGGGTGCGGAAGCGGGTACTTCGCCGGCCGGGTATTGTATGCGCGGGTGATAGGTGCCGCGCAGCGTAGTGACGAACGACTCGGTAGCCAGGTTGAGGTCGCGCAAAGTAAGCTGGGTATCGTCGAGCTGACCTTCTTTCTGGCAGCGATCGATCACCGAACGGATAATGGCGCGCAGGGCGTCATCTCCCTCCGGGTTCTCCGCGCGGGCACGCGCTTCGACTCCATCGGCCAGCATGAGCAGCCCGGTCTCGCGCGAGCGCGGCCGCGGACCGGGATACCTGAATTTTTCGAAATCCACTTTCGTAGCATCGCCGCCCGCCAATTCAAGCGCCTGGTTATATTGATAACGTGTGAGCATGGTCCCGTGGTGTTCGAGAATAAAATCGTCGATTCGGCGGGGCAGGCGATACTTATGCGCCAGGTTCACTCCGTCGTGCACATGGCGTATGATGGCAGCCGCGGACTTTTCGGGCGTGATATCGGAGTGTGTGTTTAAATTGCCGGGTGCTTGATTCTCGATGAAGAAGGAAGGATCGACGGCCGACTTGCCGATATCATGGAAAGTCGCGCCGACGCGCGTCAGCAGCGTATCGGCCCCGATCTTCTCCGCCGCCCGCTCGGCCAGGTTGGCAACCTGCAAGCTGTGTTGATAGGTGCCGGGCGCCGTACGCAGGAACATTTGCAGGAGCGGAAAATCGGGGCGCGTGATCTCGAGCAACTGCAGGGCAGTGGGTAAACTGAGGAACTGCGCAAGCATATATTGCAGTAATAGGGCCAGACTGGCGGAGGCAAGTCCGCTGAACAGCGCCGCGCCGGCCAGCGTAGCCATACCGATCATGTCAATGAATCCGGTGGACAAACGATAGGTCAGCATCATGGCTATACCTGCACCGGCTATGGCAATACCGGCGCGAAAGAAAGCCCAGAAACGACGCGCCGGACCAACCATGACTGCGCCGAACAGGGTGGCCAGCAAATAATAGGGCATCAGGTCGAGAGTATTTACCAGGCCATAGGGCACCAGGATGCAAATTACCAACGAGGTGAGCACACCGGTTTCCATGCCGAATAGGGATGTGATCAGGAGTCCGATGGCAGGCAGCGGATAGGCATAAGGGATGATCGTGCGGTTGGGAACCACGAGACGGGCCGTGACCAGAAATATCAGAAAGATAAAAGCATACACGATCAGGCTGCGAGGGTCCGATAAGAGCTTGATGTGCGGGCGGCGGTAGAAATAGAGACCCACAAAGGCAGCCAGGGTAATGACCAGCGCGGCTACACCCAGATAGGTCTCCACCGGCTGATCCGCCTGGATCAAATTAAATTCCTGCAGGGCTTCCATCTCGTCCGGAGTGATGATATCGCCATCGGCCACGATGGTCTCGCCCGCTTTATAGGACTGCACCACGGGCTGCACGGCATCGTGCGCCGCCTGCTGCGCGGCAGTTGTTAAATCCTGGCTGTACTGGCTGTTGGGGATCACAAAGCCCTCGACCAGTTGTGTGACAAGCGCAACGTCCTGCTCGTTCAACGTCAAACTGACGAGCGAAGAAATGTCTTTTTTTACAAAATCCAAATTGTCAGCACGTACCGGGGCGCGCATCACCTGTTCGAGCACACGCACCGATTCCTGCTGCACATCGCTCCAGCGGGTATCTGACATCTCGATGATCTGTTGAGAGGCATCGGCGTTGATAGAGACGCCGCTTAACGCAGCCAGGACGGATTCCTTCTGGTCGGTGGTTGTGGTGGTATCCAACCGGACCAGGGAAATAGTCTGGAGGGTGGAGTTAAGCAAGTCGATCTGCTTGCGAGCAATCGCCGGGTCGGGGGGAGTGTAGACGGGCAGGACCGCTTTTTCGGCATTATCCTGCGCATCTTGTGTGCGTACCTGGCTGACGTATTGCAACCTGTACGGGGCCTGCATGATGCGCGGCGAAACGTCTCCCACCTGGAGCGGCAGCGCAGTAGGCCGCAGGCTCAAGGGCAGGGCCAGCGCAGCATAGGTCACCACACCGACCGAGACTAAAAGAAATGCCCGCAGCGTGCGCAAACTGAAAGAAGCAGCCGGCTTTTTTACCATAACTTACTTCAGGAATAAATTTTTTTCATGAAGGGCAAAATAGAAAAATAGAAAGGCTAAAATCAACTTCACAATAAGAGGTTCGCGGAACGGCTTTTAGCGTGTGGAGATATGGCAAGGAGCTTACTTCGTAAGGAGTTCTTTGACCATTGCACTGACCTGGTCGCCGGCGGCGCGGCCCGCCACTTTGGGCATGAGGACTTTCATCACTTTACCCATATCAGTCTGGGTTGCGGCACCGGTCTCGGTGATGGAGCTTTGCACCAGGAGTCGTAACTCGTCGGCACTCATGGCCTTCGGAAGGAAGACTTCCAGCACTTTGATCTCGGCTTCGTTCTCGGCGATCAGATCATTGCGGTTCGCTTTTTTGGCTTCCTCAACGGCTTCGCGCCGATTCTTGATCTCTTTTTGCAGCAGGGGGATCACGGCTGCGTCGTCGAGTGTGATCCGTTTATCTATTTCGACTTGCTTGACCGCGGCCAGTGCCATGCGGACCGTCCGCAGGCGGATCTCGTCATGGGCCTTCATGGCTTCTTTCATTGCATCGTTAAGTTGAGTCTTTATATCCATGCGATGATTATACTAGAGGGGAATAAGAGAGGGGGATTACCAAATGGGTAATTTGGGTGCCGGTCGGAATTTCCGCGTTGACCACAATATTCCTTCGCACAATGACTTAAAATAAAAGTAAACGCTGCGGGAAGTAACCCCGCAGCGTTTACCTGGGTAGAAAAGAC
>CAZPCR010000339.1:0-3990 GCA_964585035.1 uncultured Anaerolineaceae bacterium | reverse complement strand
GCTAGGCGACCAGACCACCGACCAGAACGGCCTCGCCTACCTTAAAGGGATCAACGCTCCCGTCTATGCGTGGGTCTTTGGGAACCTGGACGGGTCGCACGAAGAGGCCTTTGCCTCGCTGGATTGGGGCAGCGGCGTATCGGTCGGGGATTATGGCATCGCCGAAAATTATTACGGCAATAACACAGCCGCGCCTTTTGCTTATATCTATACGGACCGGCCCGTCTATCGTCCCGGGCAGGACGTATATTTCAAGGGCCTGGTGCGGCAGAACGACGACCTGCACTATAGTCTGATCAAAGAGATGAATGTACATGTCACCATCGAGCAGGAGGGCGAACAGGTTTATTCCAAGGACCTGCCTCTCTCCTCCCTGGGAAGCGTGGACGGCACATTCAAGATCGATGACAGCGCCGCCTTAGGTACCTATACCATTTTCTTCCGAACAACCGCGAACGCCGACCCGTTCAGCACCCTATCCTTCCGCGTGGCCGAATATCACAAGCCGACCTTCCAGGTGAACGCTTCAACCGATAAGACCAACGTCCTGTCGGGCGACAAGGTCGATTTCAGCCTGGATGCCGCTTATTATTCCGGCGGTAATTTGGGGAATGCGAGCGTAGGCTGGTTCATGGATTCGACGCCGTATTATTTTGCACCGGCCGCGAAGTACAGTCCGTTCAGCTTTAATGATGTCGACCTCGACCAATATTATTATGCGCCGCAGCATGCCGGTCAGGCCGGCACGCTGGCAGAGGGCCAGGGTACGACAGACCCGAACGGCCACCTGGATATACCCAGGTCGGTCGCACTGGGCGAAGACAAGACCGACCAGCAGGTAACGCTGCATGCCAACGTCACAGACGTGGCGGGAGACATCGTCAGCGGGGCGGCGAGCGTTATTGTGCATCAGAGCCAGCTATACGGCGGCATCCGTTCACTGAGCTATGTGGGCAAACAAGGCCAGCCGCAGCCCTTCGAAGTGGTCGTGCTGGATTGGGATTCCAACCCGATCGCAAACCAGACCGTGACGGTAAAGTTCGTGGAGCGGCAGTGGTTCAGCGTACAGAAGCAGGATCCCCAGGGACAATTGAGCTGGGTCACCTCGGTCAAGGAAATACCGGTGGGCCAGAAGACCCTGACCACCGATAAAGATGGAAAAGCACAGGTCTCGTTCGTGCCGCTGCACGGCGGAGTATACAAAGCCATCGTGACGGTGAGAGATGCTAAGGGCAACACGCAGATCGCATCGGCGTACTCGTGGGTATCGAGCGATCAATACATTGCCTGGCGGCAGAGCAACGACCGCAGCTTCAGCCTGATCGCGGACAAGGATATGTACACGCCCGGTGATACGGCGGAACTGCTGATCGCCCAGCCGTTCCAGGGCGATGTGTATGCACTGGTCACGTATGAACGCGGGCATATCTATAAGCAGGACGTCGTATTGCTGACCGGCAACAGCACCATCTATAAACTTCCGATCACGAGCGACATGGCTCCCATCGCCTACGTATCGGTGGTGGTGGTGAGCGGTACGGGCAGCACGCAGACTCCCGATTTCAAGATCGGCATGGCGCGCATCAACGTGGATACCAGCCAGCAGACGCTGGATGTGAAGGTAACACCCGATAAGACATCCGCCGGCCCCGGTGATAAAGTCACGTACAGCATCGTGACCAAAGACCAGACGGGTAAACCAATTCCCGCCGACGTATCGCTGGCGGTGGTGGATAAGGCCGCGCTGGCGCTGGCTCCGGCCAACTCGTCGCCGATCCTGGACGGCTTTTATCCTCAACAAGGCCTCGGTGTGCAGACTGCGCTCGGGCTGGTGGCAAGCGCTGACGATTTCAACTCGCAATACCGCGAGAGCATCCCCGAAGGCGGAGGCAGCGGCGGTGGAGGCAGCGACCAGAGTCTCGGCATCATCTCGGTGCGGCAGGATTTCAAGGACACAGCCTTCTTCCAGGCGCAGGTCACGACCGACGCGAATGGACAGGCGCAGGTGACCGTGCAGCTTCCGCAAAACTTAACCACCTGGACGGCCGATGTGCGCGCCGCGACCGTTGATGGCCGCGTGGGACAGGCCACACAGGAACTGGTCAGCACCAAGCCGCTCTTCGTGGACTTGCAGACGCCGCGCTTCTTTGTGGTAGGCGACCAGGCGCGCGTGGGAGCGGTGATCCACAACAACGGTGACACGCCGCTCAGCGTGCAGGTGAACCTCCAGGCGCAGGGAGTGCAGTTGATCACGCCCGCCGTGCAATCGGTCAATGTCGCCGCGAAAAGCCAGTCCTACGTCACCTGGGATATGAATGTCAACTCGGAGGCCCAGCGCGTGGACCTGACGGCGCAGGCCGTGAGCGGACAGTTCCAGGATTCGAGCAAGCCGGCGCTCGGTACACTGTCCGACCAGGGCATACCGGTTTACACCTACAGTGCAGTTGAAACCGTTGGGACTTCGGGCATGCTCACTTCCGCGAACTCCGCGACGGAAGCCATACAACTCCCAACCGACTATAGCTATACAAATGCGCAGCTCTCCATTGAAGTATCGCCCTCGCTGGCCGCTTCGATGCAGGACAGCTTGACCTATCTGAAAGATTATCCCTACCTGTGCATGGAGCAGACCATTTCGAGCTTCCTGCCGAATGTGGTCACCATGCGCGCCCTCAAGCTGGCCGGTTTGCCGAACACGGACCTGCAGAACAACCTCGACCAGCAGGTGAACCCGGCGCTGCAAAGGATCTATGCCAAACAAAAACCGGACGGCGGCTGGAACTGGTGGGATGGCCCCGACAGCGACCTGCAGACCAGTTCCTATGTTGTATTAGGACTGCTCGAAGCGAAGGATGCGGGTTACAACGTCACAACCGACGTATTGAATAACGGCATCAACTACCTTACCGATAACCTGCCCTCCTTGCAACCCAACGATGCACACTGGCAGTACAACCGGTATGCTTTCGCACTTTACGTATTGGCGCGCGACGGCGCGCTGCAGGCCGGGCAGACCAACTTCATTTATGAGCACCGCACCTCGCTGGACCTGTACGGCAAAGCGTACCTGGCACAGGCGCTCTACATGCTCGACCCGAAAGACTCACGCATCGGCTCGTTGATGTCGGACCTCACGTCGGCCACCGTCATGTCGGCGGCAGGCGCTCATTGGGAGGAAAAATCGGTCGATTACTGGAACTGGAACACCGACCTGCGCACGACCGCCATCGTGTTGAATGCCTACGTGCAGATCGATCCGAAGAACCTCGTCACGGCCAATGCAGTGCGCTGGCTGATGGCGAACCGCACAGGCGGCCACTGGAATTCGACACAGGAGACTTCATGGACGCTGATCGCGTTGACGAACTGGCTGACCGCCTCGAAGGAATACGAGACGAACTATCAATACGCGGTCGGCTTGAACGGCGCATCCCTGCAACAGGGACAGGCCGCAAAGGATAACCTGAGCGAGTCCGTCAAGCTGCAGGTGCAGATGAAAGACCTGTTGAAAGACGTGGCGAACTATCTGGTCTTCACACGCGGCAGCGGGGCAGGCAACCTGTATTACGATGCCTACCTGAGCACCACGCTGCCGGTGGAGTCAATACAGCCGCTCGACCAGGGCATGAGCCTGGCGCGCCAGTATTTCACGCTGAGTGACTCAAAGAACCCGATCACATCGATCGGACGCGGCGAGTTGGTGCGCGTCCGTTTGACGATGGTGGTGCCCGACGCGCTGCATTATGTGGTGATCAACGATCCGCTGCCGGCCGGGCTGGAAGCCATCGATAACACCATCCAGACCGACATGCAAGTGCCTACGTCTTATACCGTCCAGGATTACAACGAGCGCGGCTGGGGTTGGTGGTACTTCGACCACACCGAACTGCGCGACGAGAAGGTGGTGCTCTCGGCGAGCGACCTGTCGGCCGGTACGTATGTTTATACCTACCTGGCACGCGCCAGCACGGCAGGGACATTCAAGGTGAT
>CAZPCR010000338.1:0-3993 GCA_964585035.1 uncultured Anaerolineaceae bacterium | reverse complement strand
GAAGGCATCATCTCGAACATCATCTATGGGCCGGACCAGCGCACTCAGATCAGGCCACAAACTACAAATGTAATATTTACCGTTTATGCGCCTTCGGGGATCCCCGAACAAGTTATCGAAAAACATTTACTGGACATCAAGGATAATGTGCTGCTTGTCTCTCCAGACGCGCAGGTTGAAATGCTGAAAGTTTTCGGCGCAAGATAAGAGGACTGCCAAAGATGCAGACTGAAGTTATTTGGGAGCAGATAGTTGGAAAAGGACTGGAACATCTAATCTTGCGTCAAGACCAAAAAATCGAGGCAGAGAGTCTGGCATTGGGGATAATCGAAGGTGCCACCTATCGAATAAAATATCAAATCGTTTGTGATACGGACTGGAAAGTTGAAAGAGTGAGAGTTAAGGACTTACTGATCAATAAAGCCCTGGTTTTCATTCAAAAAGAAGACGGGGTCTGGAGCGATGAGCAGGACCACCTTATCGAAGCTTTAAATGGCTGCATCGATGTCGATATTATGATCACGCCCTTCACCAACACGATACCGATTAAAAGATTGAGGCTGGCTATGGGCGAGTCAAGGGAGATTTCCGTCCTTTATTTCCGCATCCCCGGTCTCACTTTTTCAAAGTTCGATCAAAGATATACTTTCCTGTCGCAGGAGAAGGACCACGGGGTTTATAAGTACGAAAGTCTGAGCAGTGGGTTTACTTCGGATATCAAGGTGGACGCGGATGGACTGGTAATGGACTATCCCGGCATTTTCAAAATGGCGTGGAAGCGAACCGAATAAGGAAGCAGCTATGAGCCTGAACGTGTGTCCGATCGCAACTATAAATGCGCCGCTCGAACGGTTATGGAGCTTTCTCTCGGAGCCTTAGAATTATGCCTTGTGGTGGGATGCTCAAACTCTTTCCATTTTGCCCGCCGGGCATGCCAGCCCGGGGCAGAAAATTCAGGCACAATCGAGAGCCATGGGTAAACAATGGAATGTAAACATCGAGGTCGTGGGCCTGGACGAAAAAAGACATCAGATCCACCTAAAAACCACGCTGCCCCTGGGTATCACCGTGTTCAACCATATCACCTGTACCCCTATTAACCATTCCGCGACCCAGGTTTCCTTTGGCTGAGACTTTGTTTTCTCACCTGTATGGTGGGGCTGGCTCCTTGAACATTTTGCTTCCAAACAACTCCATGATTCAGTCGCCGAAGCTCTCGGGCGTTTGAAACGCGCCGCCGAAAATGCGGATGTGATCCCCTAAGTCGATGGCATTCTCCCGGCAAACATGCTGTTTACCAGGGAGCTTTTTTCAACCTCACAGTTTCTCTCACCGCATTACATCGTTCACAGTCCGCCCGCTCGCAAAGCAGGGCCAACGGGTCATTTTTGATGCGTTCACTAACCACCTGAATCAATACGCGCAAAGAAACGGCCTGCACGATAGCATTCCCTATTTTTATGCGGCGTGTCTCATTGATAAGATCGGGCGTGATGGCCTCGAAGCCGGATGAATCGCCAGGGAAGCCCGGACATTCTAGAATGCGGTCGGGAACCAGCGCCCAGCGTAGGAATTGCTTTCGGCCTGCCAACCGCTCTGCATAATGGATGCTGGTATTGACGGTGTGGTCCACACCAAGCAGTAATACCCAGCCGTCCGCCTCCGCCAGGGCGCCGATGGGTCCCAGTGGGTTTTGCAAGGTCTGAGCTCCCAAAAATTTTTCGGCATAGATACCGGCGAACGATTGGATGGGATGCGCCGTCCGTTTGGCGCGCGGGTGTTTGCGGAGCACCTCCGGCAGGATGCCCATTTGTTTATCGGCCGGCATCTCGGGACTGAACACTTCCGCCATGCGGTTCAGATCATGTTCACTCCCATAGATCACCCCATTGTTCGGTGGACCGACATCAGGCGTGACCATCGTCATATACGTAAACGTCGGCATGACCAGCGCCGAGACAGAATCAAGTGTGGCGCGCAGCAAGGTCTCGGCGCCGTCCACCACCTCTCCAAATGCGTTGAGCGAAGCATGGGCTATCACGGGTGTATGAGAAAGCCCGAGCTTGAATAAACCTTCCCGCAGCTCAGTGAAAGTAACAGTTACCATTTAATGAAAAGATGCCAGATATGAGACATTTGAAAATAAAATCCGTCACAGATGGTTTTGGGGAATCTACCAACGTCCGTCAGGATCACATTACTTTCCCTTCCATACCGGCTGCCGTTTTTCGACGAATGCTTTCATGCCTTCTTTCTGATCTTCGGTCGCAAAGAGATTATAAAACTCCTGCCGTTCCTGTCTCAAGCCTTCGCTTAACGGTAGTTCGAGGGCTTGATCGATCATTTTCTTCGCCGCGCGAACCGCGAGCGGTGCGCGCGCCGCGATCTCATCGGCCAGTTTCAAGGCTTCACCCAGGTAATATTCTGTTGCGGCCACACGGTTGACAAGACCAAATTGAAGCGCTTCCTGGGCGCTCAGTGTGCGGTTGTTCAGGATCATTTCCATGGCAAGTGCTTTGCCCACTGCACATACCAGGCGCTGCGTCCCGCCCGCACCCGGTATCACACCAATTGTAATTTCCGGCTGGCCAAATTTGGCCGTCTCCGAAGCGACGATCATGTCACAGGATAAAGCCAGCTCACACCCGCCACCCAATGCCCAACCGGAGACTGCCGCTATGACGGGTTTGCGAAGTCCCGTGATTTGGTCAAATACAGCCAAGTGATCCCTGGCCCGTATCTCGCTCATGCTTTTATCGGCCATCTCCTTGATGTCTGCACCGGCAGCAAACGCTTTCTCATTCCCGGTCACGACCAGCGCACCAACGTCATTATTGTTATCGAAGGCTTCGAGGGCATTTACCAACTCGCGCAATAACTGGTTATTGAGCGCATTCCTGGCTTCAGGTCGGTTCAGGGTAACGAGACCCACGCTGCCGCGCTTTTCAGTAAGGATCATTTCGTAGGGCATGGTATCTCCTTCGCGGATTCTGGAATAAATATGTAACTACGGATTGCGCTTCGGTTATGTTTCGCTTCAATCCTTTGCCCCACGCTTACAGCCTGGGGCAAAGGATACCGAAAAATGGAAACAGGCGGGGAAGAACACCCCGCCTGTTTCCATTTTTCGGACATATAAGCAACGGGTGTATGAGAAGCAGATATATTAATATTTTACTTCGTGATCAATTCTTCCTGATTCTACACGAGAAGTACTGTTCACGGCTTGCAGTGGTTTGCAATCATTTCTACTATAATAAGACCGAAATTAAAACTACGCAGCCGGTTATTCACCTGCCAAACTCTATAACCATTCATCCCTATGACCACAACTGAAACCGCCGCTCCTATCGAAAAGCTGGATTTTAAACGCGTACTGCCCATCATTTGCATCGTACTGGTGGACCTGATGGGCCTCTCGATCATCATCCCCCTGCTGCCGCTGTTTGCGGCACGATTCGGCGCAACGCCGTTCCTCATCGGTATTTTACAGGCTGCTTATCCCACAATGCAGTTCGTGGGCACACCGATACTGGGAGGATTATCCGACCGGTATGGGCGGAAGCCCATCCTGCTCTTCAGCCAGCTTGGGACCCTGGCCGGATTCGTCCTGCTGGGTTTTGCAAATACCCTGCCGCTGTTATTCCTGTCCCGCATCATCGACGGCCTGTCCGGCGCGAATCTGTCCACCGCGCAGGCTGCCATTGCAGACAGCACCACCGAGAAGACCCGCACGCAGGGATTGGGATTGATCGGCGCGGCTTTCGGTGTTGGGTTCACACTCGGGCCGATAATCGCCTACATCGCATTGAAAGCTTCCGGCGGGGATTATCGTGCAGTCGCCCTGACCGCGGCCTTCTTTTCGTTATCGTCCATCTTGATGACGACCTTCTGGTTCCATGAAACTCATCACGATGATTCTCCTGCAGCCTCCTCCCGCAGGCCACCCATTTCCCTGGCCGCGATGGTACGAGCGCTTAACCGGCCGGTGAT
>CAZPCR010000337.1:0-4016 GCA_964585035.1 uncultured Anaerolineaceae bacterium | reverse complement strand
GCCAGGCGTTTCTTACCGCCGCTGGCCCGCGCCTTGTTCATGATGAAGTAACGGACTTGAGCGCCGATCCCCTGGCGTTCGGCCAGTTGTTCACGATATTCGTCGATATCGATCGTCTTGCGCGCTACGCCGGTCTCCATCGCGCTCTGTGCCACCGCCGGTGCTTCCCACAATAACACGCGCGGGTCGAACGGCTTGGGGATGATATATTCACGGCCGAACTTTATTTTGTCCACCCCGTAAGCCCGCAGCACGGAATCCGGCACGTCTTCTTTCGTTAGCGCCGCCAGCGCCTTGGACGCCGCAAATTTCATGTCGTCGTTGATCGCCCTGGCCCGCACGTCCAGTGCCCCCCGGAAAATGAACGGGAAGCCCAGCACATTGTTGACCTGGTTCGGGTAATCGGAACGACCCGTCGCGATCACAACGTCCTTGCGTGCCTCTTTGGCCAGTTCGTACTTGATCTCAGGGTCGGGGTTGGCCATCGCAAACACAATGGGGTCCTTCGCCATGGATTTGACCATTTCAGGCGTCAACACATTCGCAACCGACAGGCCGTAGAACACATCAGCACCGCGCACGGCATCTGCCAGGCTGCGGGCATCCGTCTCGACCAGGAAGCGCTCCTTGTATTTATTCATTCCCTCCGTGCGGCCCTTGTAAACCACACCCCTGGAATCCACCAGCATGATATTCTCGCGTTTTACCCCCCAGCGGATGGCAAGTTCCGCACACGAAATGGCGGACGCACCCGCGCCTGAGATCGTAATGTGGATTTCGCTGTGCTTCTTGCCGACGACTTCCAATGCATTGGCCAGTCCCGCTGACGAGATGATCGCCGTCCCGTGCTGGTCATCGTGGAAGACCGGGATATCGAGCATCTTCTTCAGCTCTTCCTCGATATAAAAGCATTCCGGGGCCTTGATATCCTCGAGGTTGATGCCGCCGAACGTTGGCGAGATGGCGGCTGCCACCTGGATGATTACATCCGGGTCGTGGCTGTTGACTTCAATATCGAATACATCGATGTCGGCAAACTTCTTGAAGAGCACCCCTTTGCCCTCCATGACCGGCTTGGAAGCCAGCGCGCCGCGGTCGCCCAGGCCGAGGATGGCCGTACCGTTGCTTAGCACTGCCACCAGGTTCCCTTTGGAAGTATATTCATAGGCCAGCTCGGCGTCCTTCTCGATTTCAAGGACGGGTTCGGCCACCCCTGGGGTATAGGCCAATCCCAGGTCGCGCTGCGTATCCATTGGCTTGGTGGGGACAACCGAGATCTTGCCGGGTTTTCCTTTTAGATGATGATATTCAAGTGCATCTTCACGAGTGATCTTAGCCATGGAACCTCCTCATCGAATATCGTTATTCCAATAAATTATCGCACGGGGATATCAAATCAACTAGTAGCATTTGTCATACTTTCGTAAAAAACCGCAACTCCAATATAATTATCTTACCCCATATACTCCGAAAAGTTTTCTTCGGGCAAGGCGGTCCCAAGCCGCCGTCACCCATCCGACGAGCGAGCCACAGGCGAGCATCGCGTTCCCCAGCACCCTGCGGGTCGTCGACTTCGATGACATGAGTCATCGAAGCATGCGATACGAATCGCCGGTGCCCACTTTCGGACGAGGCAGCCTTAGCGTTGCATAAGCGAAGCCTACCCGAAGGGTGTGGACCCTGCATATCACCCCCTTCGGCGATAAGAATCGCCGAAGCAAACCAATCGTCGAAGCAAACCCCGCACTTTCTTAACAAATTGTTAAAATATCATGTATAATACTGAATAATACCTAAAAATGTTATTTTCACCCTCCGCCGTCGCGAACTCCCCTCTCACGATTACTCCATCAACACATGAGGGCGGCGGCTTGGCTTGCTAACGGACTTCTGGAAATTGGTACCACATCCTGGCTTCAGGAGATTTTGAAAGTCGCCGGTATTTTTAGACGAATTGATTTGAGAATATGTTTTCTCATTTTGAATTGCCGACGGGCGTGATGTAATTCCATTACATCCGAATCACCTCCTCCCCTCCGCGCAACGCGGAATTGGGCCAATTAATTTTTTCCAGACTTTAATAGCGGCTGAGACGCCTTCGCGAACCATACTCGTACCATCGAGTGCGGCAGGCTCTCAGTTGTCTGTTTTTAATGGCTAAGATCACTGCCATCGTTTCCCAGAAAGGCGACCCAAATCGGGTGAACATTCACCTCGATGGGCAGTATGCCTTTGGTTTGGCAAAGATAATAGCCGCCTGGTTGAAGGTCGGCCAGGAATTAAGCGAGGAAAAGGTTGCCTCGCTCCAGTCCGACGATGCTCGTGAGCGCGCCTATCAACAAGCTCTGCTCTTTTTGAGCTATCGTACTCGCTCCGAGTCTGAGATTCGGCAGAACTTACGCAAACACGAGCTTCCCGAAGACGTCATCGAGTACACACTCGCCCGCCTCCGAGAGAATCGTCTTGCTGACGATGACCAATTTGCCCGCGCCTGGGTGGAGAACCGCAGCACCTTCCGCCCCCGCAGCCGGCGCGCTCTCCAGGTGGAGCTTCGCCAAAAAGGTCTTTCCGACGAAGCGGCCCAGTCTGCCCTGGCAGCCGTGGATGACGAAGCTCTGGCCTATGAAGCTGGCCTTAAAAAAGTACACCGCTTCCGTGACCTGGAACGGGATGAGTTTCGCAGGAAACTCTCCGAATTCCTGGCCCGCCGCGGTTTTCCATACTCCGTGATCGCCTCGGTCGTACCCCGCCTTTGGACCGAGACGCACCCGGAGCAACATATATCTGACGACGAGGAAATTTAATGAACCCGATTAGCATCATCATTGTTGTTCTTGCGCTGGTCGTGGGCGTTGCCGCCGGTTATTACTATCATCGTTATCAACATGAGCGCAAGGTAAAGAACCAGCAGGACAAAGCCGATAGCATTCTAAAGATTGCAAGTGAACAAGCCCGTTTGATCGATACCCAGGCCCGCGACAGCGCCACCAAGATCGTCCAGGCTGCCGAGAGTGAGATCAAAGAGCGCCGCATAGAGTTGAGCCGCGAGACCGATCGCGTCGATAAGCGCCGCTCCGAACAGGACAGCCGCGCCGACAAACTCGAACAGCGTGAGCAGGCTCTCAACAAACGGCAGAGCGCAGTCGATAAGCGTGCCAACGACATCGACAAACTCTACGAAGACGCCGTCCTGAAGCTGGAACAGGTTGCCCAGCTGACACAGGACGATGCCAAAAAGGAGCTTTTCGCCGCGGTCGAGAAGGAAGCCCGCGCCGACATGGCCCGCATCTACCGCCAGATCGAAGCCGAAGCGCGCGAGGAAGGCGAAAAGCGCGCCCGCAAATTGATCGCGGACGCCATCCAGCGTGTGGCTTCCGAGCATGTGGCCGAAGTGACTTCCTCCATTGTGATGCTCCCCAACGAAGAAATGAAGGGCCGCATCGTGGGTCGCAACGGACGCAACATCAAGGCCTTCGAGCAGGCCGCCGGCGTGGATGTGATCGTGGATGATACTCCCGAGTCGGTCACCGTCTCCTGCTTCGACTCGGTGCGCCGCGAGATCGCCCGCCGCGCCCTCACCCGCCTCACGGTGGATGGCCGCATCCATCCCGCCCACATTGAAAAGATCATCGAAGAAGAGACCAAGGCCATTGACAAGATCATCAACGAAGCCGGCGAACAGGCCGCCTTCGATGCCAATATCGCCGGTCTTCATCCTGAAGTCCTGCGTATGATCGGTCGTTTGAAATTCCGTACCTCCTACGGACAGAACCAGTTGGCGCACGCCGTCGAAGTTTCGAAACTGGCCGGTATCCTCGCCGCCGAGATCGGCGCAAACGTCGAGCTTTCAAAGCAGGGCGGTTTCCTGCACGATATCGGCAAAGCCATGTACCACAACCAGGATGGCACCCATGCCAAGCTGGGAGGTGAATACTGCCGGCGCTATGGCGTCAACCCGATCGTGGTCAACGCCATCGAATCACATCACCACGAAGTGGATCAACTCAGCATCGAAG
>CAZPCR010000336.1:2614-4018 GCA_964585035.1 uncultured Anaerolineaceae bacterium | reverse complement strand
TTTGAGTTCAGCGGCGCGTGCTCCGGATGCGGTGAGACCCCCTACATAAAACTGGTAACCCAGCTCTTCGGTGACCGGGCGATCGTAGCGAACGCAACTGGCTGCTCCTCCATTTATGGCGGCAACCTGCCCACCACCCCGTGGGCCAAGAATGACGAAGGACGCGGGCCAGCCTGGTCCAACTCCCTGTTCGAAGATAATGCCGAATTCGGCCTGGGCATGCGCCTGACGGTCGACAAGCAAAAAGAATATGCGCGTGAACTGCTGCATGTCGATGAGATATCCAAACTGCTTGGCGCAGACCTGGCGGGGGCGATCCTGAACGCGGACCAGTCAGACGAGGCAGGCATCGACGCCCAGCGCACTCGCGTGACCAAGCTTAAAGGCAAACTCAATAGCTCGAAAGACGCCCATGCGAAAGAGCTGATCAGCGTAGCTGACAGCCTGGTCAAGAAATCCGTCTGGATCATCGGCGGCGACGGCTGGGCCTACGATATCGGGTACGGCGGCCTCGACCATGTCCTGGCCTCCGGACGGAACGTCAATGTGCTGGTGCTTGATACCGAAGTGTATTCCAACACCGGCGGACAGGCCTCCAAGTCGACGCCGCGTGCGGCAGTGGCGAAATTTGCCATGAGCGGCAAGAGCCTGCCCAAGAAAGACCTGGGGCTGATCGCAATGGCTTATGGCTATGTGTACGTGGCGCGTGTATCTATCGGTTATAACGACCAGCAGACGCTCAAAGCCTTCCTGGAAGCCGAAGCCTTCGATGGACCATCGCTCATCATCGCTTACAGCAACTGCATCCAGCAGGGATACGACATGGTACATGGCCTGCAGCAGCAAAAACTCGCCGTACAATCCGGCGCCTGGCCCATTTACCGCTACAACCCGAACCTGGCGCACGAAGGCAAGAATCCTCTGACGATCGAAAACAGGGAGCCTACCATCCCGATCTCGCAGTATGCTTATAACGAATCCCGCTATAAGATGCTCACCCAGATGGATGAAGGCCGGGCGGAAGAGTTGATGCGCGAAGCCCAGCAGGACGCGAAGGCGCGCTGGACTCTGTATCAACAAATGGCGTCAATCCATTACGAACCGGATGGGAACGACAAGCCCGAATAAACGATAAACGTGGATCAGCGGCCAGGAACGAAGCAATTTCACCTGGTCGCTGGTCTATTAAAGCCTACAATCAGAAATGGATGTGACTATGATCGACCTAAAGACAACGTACCTCGGCTTGAAACTGAACAACCCGCTCGTGGCTTCTGCATCGCCGCTCTCGAAAAAAGTGGACTATGTCAAGCGCATGGAAGATGCCGGGATCGCGGCGGTGGTGATGTATTCGCTCTTCGAAGAACAGATCACACACGAAAGCCTCGAACTCGATCACTTCCT
>CAZPCR010000336.1:0-2514 GCA_964585035.1 uncultured Anaerolineaceae bacterium | reverse complement strand
TCCATTCTCCAGAGCCAGGTAAAGGCGGATTTTGCGCTGACCAGCGGTGTGCATACCTACCAGAGCGTCTTGAAAGCCATGATGGCTGGAGCCAGGGTTGCAATGCTTGCCTCTGAACTGCTCCAAAACGGGATCGAGCGCATCCCGGCCATTCTCCAGGATCTGGAAGTATGGATGCAGGAGCACGAATACACCTCGATCAAACAGATGCAAGGCAGCATGAGCCAGAAATCCGTCGCGGAACCGGCCGCTTTCGAACGGGCTAATTACATGAAGGTCTTAAGCTCCTTCCAGAACCTGCCATAAATAGAATTGACCAATGGATAAAAGAAACCCGCCGGGAAACTGCCGGTGGGTTTCTTTTTAAACGCGAAGACTTATATAATGCTAATTGTTATTCGGTTTGTTTTTAGCGACCCAGATCATTTGCGGTGATCCGTCTTTTAAGTCGCTTTTATCGAAATCCCCATATAATGCTTCAACGGAAAAACCAACACGCTTCAACAAATGTTCCATCTCGAACCTGAATGGACAATGAAACCGCATTGGATCTCTTACCCAGGTCTGGACGACATTCCCGCTTTCATCGAGCTTTTCCCAATTGTTTTGACAGGTTGCAGTTTGCGCATCCGGTTCATAAGTCCATAGAGAAGATTCCCGGAACTTTTCACCTGTAATGGGATGTGTTAATATCTTGCCTTTTGAAAACGCAGATTCCCGTTTGCCAATTAAGTCTGCAAGCCAGCTGATATCTTGATGGTCAACATGAAGGACGGCGATACCGTCGGGTACCAGGTGCTTTTTAATTTGTTCGAGACATTTAACCTGGTCATCAGGCGTTGCCATAAATTGAAAGGAGTGGCCCGGTGAGATCACATAACCAAACTTTGTTCCAATGTCAAATGTTCTCATATCGCCCAGAACCCAATTGACATTGGACAACCCGGCACTTTTCCTCCGTGCAATTTCAAGCATTTCAGGTGAAAGATCGAGACCCGTAACATGGGTCCCTTCCTTGGCAAGTTGCAAGACGACACGACCGGTTCCACAGGCGATCTCAAGCAAGCCAAAAGTCTTTCCGCCCTGAGAATGAGTTATCAGCCCCCTGTAAAAATCTATTTCGCCCTCCCAATCTGACATCGTAACATCATAAAATTGTGCATTCAATTCTTCTGCGGTTACTTGATTCATATTCGAACCCCAATTCTGTTTTATGCGTGATTTAAAGCACAACAGATTATACCCTCGTGAACGAACGCCTTGGGTTAAATAAACTCTTTCCACATCTCTATGCGGCCGCCCCCCATATGGAATTCTCCCCAATTCTTAACTTAAAAATAAAAGAGACACCCAACCGGGTGTCTCTTGAACGAACTCAAAAATTGGATGAATGGCTAACTGGGTAGCTCAGCAGGCATGGGAGCATTCTTGCGCTGGCGGAAAGTGATGCGGCCGCGCGTCAGATCGTACGGCGACATTTCCACTGCAACGTGATCCCCCAATAATATGCGGATGTAATACTTGCGCATCTTACCGGAAAGATAAGCCAACACTTCGTGGCCGTTATCCAGCCGCACCCGGAATTGCGTCCCGGGCAGGGCCTCAACTACCACCCCATCTGCTCTAATTTTATCGTCCTCTTTAGCCATACCTACCTCCAAATAAATTACTCGATCTCCCTGGTAAAGGAGCGCCGTTTAATACGGCGGATCGCCTTTTTCTTTTCCATGCGGCGCTGCTCACTCTTGGAGACGTACCAGCGCTTGCGGCGCACAGTGCTCAGGACGCCGCTCTTGACGACCTTTTTACGGAAGCGCTTGAGCAGGGAATCCTGCGATTCACCGCCGCGCAACACAACTAAAGCCATGTTTGGTTCACCTCCTTCCAGAAGTAGAGTGGGCAAGAAAAAACCCTCGCCATACGCGGACGGCTGAGGGTCGTGTTTGAACCGAAACGGGCAAAAATGACCTTGCGATCAAATAAGCGCTTCACACTCCTCAAATGTCAAGAAATAGGGATGAAAATCCCTCAACCGAACCAACTTGGTGTATTATACTCTATTCAGTTCAGAATGAAAAGATTACGGATTACCGTTCATCAAAGGGGCCGTACTTGATTTCTTTCTGCACCGTAGCGACTCGTCTCCGCTACATTATCTAACGGCCAAAGTTATCGCCTTCCAGGGAGATACTTGGTAAATCAAATACTTTATTTGGAGGACAATATGAGCAAATCTACTAATAATCGTGGTAAAGCCTGGACCGCTGCCGAAGTGAAAAAACTCAGGGAGCTGGCGAAGAAAAAGTTATCCACCGCCGATATCGGCTTAAAGCTCCAACGCACAAGATCCGGAGTTCGTCACAAGGCGAATGAACTTAGAATTTCACTGAAGCCGGTGACTAAAGCTCCTGCTAAAAAAGGTAAAAAGAAGAAGAAATAATCAGAACATATAAAACAAGTTGACGACTTAACAACAAACCCACCTTTTCAGGTGGGTTATTTATAAAGAAAAGC
>CAZPCR010000335.1:0-4025 GCA_964585035.1 uncultured Anaerolineaceae bacterium | reverse complement strand
GATCGAGCGGGTTTCCGAGACAGTCGCATATGCTCGTACCTTATGCGCCGATGTCGAGTTCTCGCCCGAAGATGCGGCACGCTCCGATCCGGAATTTTTATACATCGTCCTTGGAGAAGCCATAAAATCCGGCGCCACCACCCTCAATATACCGGATACCGTTGGCTACACAACCCCCGATGAATACTTCGAATTGATCGATGGGATCATCAAGCATACCCCGGGCATGAACGAGAACATCATTATTTCCGTTCACTGCCACGATGACCTGGGAATGGCTACCGCCAATACGCTGGCGGGCATCCGTGCGGGTGCACGTCAGGCCGAAGTAACGGTTAACGGCATCGGCGAGCGGGCGGGGAATACCTCGCTCGAGGAAGTGGTCATGGCTTTACACACACGCCGTCCCATCTTCGGTTTGGAAACGGGCATCGATACCAAACAGATCAGCCACATCAGCAAACTCGTCAGCAATTACACGGGCATTGTCGTCCAGCCGAACAAGGCTATTGTCGGCGCGAATGCCTTCGCCCACGAAGCGGGCATCCACCAGGACGGGATGCTCAAACATCAAACCACTTACGAGATCATGCGCCCGGAAGATGTGGGTGTCAATCAATCGACCCTGGTGCTCGGCAAACACTCCGGGCGTCATGCCTTGCGGACACGCTTGGCCGAAATGGGACACTCGCTGGATGAAGCCGAGCTCGATAAGGCCTTTACGCGTTTCAAAGATTTGGCCGATCGCAAAAAGGTCGTCGCAGATGCGGATCTGGAAGCTTTGATTGCGGATGAGTTCTATCAGCCGCGCGATGTGTTCTTCCTTAACGGGCTGCAGGTTACCTGCGGCACGATGGGCATGCCCACCGCCACCGCCCGTTTACGCGCTCCGGACGGCAAGGTCATCACCCAGGCTGCAACCGGTACGGGTCCCGTGGATGCGGCTTATAAAGCCATCGATGCCATCATCAATGTGCCAAATATATTACTCGAGTTCAACATCCATGCCGTTACGGAAGGGATTGACGCATTAGGCGAAGTCACAGTCCGCATTAAAGCCAAAGACGGCCAGCACACCATGGATGCGCAAAAGGAAACTTCGTTCCCGCGGGTCTATGGCGGCCACGGAGCGGATACCGACATTATCGTCGCAAGCGCAAAGGCTTATATCAACGCCTTGAATAAATTAATTATCGCCCAGACCGAGGGTATGCAGCCGGTTCAAAATGATTACGGCGTGATGCTCGGATAACAAGAGGAGAAACCATGAAAACGCCATTTGAAGATGAAACTGAAACCCCACCTGAAGGGTACGACCCCTTCCCCCAACCACAGACCATCCCCGCCGGCTGGGATGTGAGCGTGCTGTTTAGTGAACCCGATGCTCCTGACGTCGTCGAGGGTTTATCTGAAACCGACTCATTTTAACCGGTACTTCAAACAAGATTCTTGAAATCATTTACCTATAACATGCCAAAAACTCTTTTTGAAAAGATCTGGGATTCGCACGTTGTAACTCAACAGCCTGACTCTCCGGCCATCCTGTATATCGACCTGCACCTGGTGCATGAGGTGACTTCACCTCAGGCCTTCACCGGCCTCCGCCAGCGCGGATTAAAGGTTCGCCGTCCCGATAAAACCGTTGCCACCATGGATCATTCGATCCCAACGCATGACCGGTCGCTGCCGATTACCGACGCTATGGCTGCTGCGCAGATCAAGCAAATGGAGGTTAACGCCGCGGAATTTGGTATACCGTTATATGGTATGGACAGCCCGCAGCGCGGCATCGTCCACGTGATCGGACCCGAACTGGGGTTAACCCAGCCGGGCTTCACGATCGTGTGCGGCGACAGTCATACCGCCACACACGGCGCATTCGGTGCCTTGGCCTTCGGGATTGGTACCTCGGAGGTGGAGCACGTATTTGCCACTCAGTGTTTGCTGCAGTTCAAACCCAAAACCTATGAAGTAAGGGTCGATGGGACTCTGTCGAAAGGTGTCTCTGCCAAGGACATTATTCTGGCGCTTATCGCCAGGATCGGTGTCGGCGGTGGGACGGGACACGTCTTTGAATACACCGGCTCAGCGATGCGTGGCTTGACGATGGAACAACGCATGACCATCTGTAATATGTCCATCGAGGGCGGCGCACGAGCGGGCATGGTGGCTCCCGACGATACGACTTTCGAATATCTTAATGGACGGACTTTTGCACCGAAAGGCAGGGACTGGGATAAAGCACTTGTAAAGTGGAAAGGGCTTGTTACCGACGAAGGTGCAGTGTACGACAAATCCATCACAATGGACGCCGGTTCGTTGGAACCCATGATCACATACGGCACAAATCCCGGGATGGGCATGAAGATCACAGGTCGTATCCCCAACCCGGCAGGCATGAGCGATGCTTCCCAAAAGGCTTCGCTCGAAAAGACGCTGGCGTATATGGGCTTGCAGCCTGGTCAGCCTATGCTCGGTCAGAAGGTGGACGTGGTCTTCATTGGCTCATGCACCAACTCGCGCATCTCCGACTTGCGCCTGGCGGCCTCCTTGATGAAGGGTCGCAAAGTCGCCGAGGGGATACGCGTAATGGTGGTCCCCGGCTCTCAGGACGTGAAGAAACAGGCGGAAGCCGAGGGGTTGGACCGCGTCTTCAAGGACGCTGGCGCCGACTGGCGCGAG
Organism: uncultured Anaerolineaceae bacterium; assembly: GCA_964585035.1. GTDB lineage: Bacteria > Chloroflexota > Anaerolineae > Anaerolineales > Villigracilaceae > Fen-1038. The sequence continues at coordinate 1,343 of CAZPCR010000335.1, read as the reverse complement.
GCTGGTTGTTCCATGTGCATTGCCATGAACGGCGATCAACTCGAACCCGGTCAATACGCCGTCTCCACCAGCAACCGTAACTTCGAAGGCCGTCAGGGCAAGGGCGGACGGACGTTCCTTGCCTCCCCATTGACTGCCGCCGCCACGGCTCTGTCGGGTGTGGTCTCAGACCCACGGACATTATTGAGTTGACTATGGTCACAGACGCAGTCTGGAAATTGCCCGCCATTGTAGATAGGTTTTTATCCTTTCGCGACGCCCTCCCGCTGGCGCACGAACAGGTTGGCGTCATGATTTCCATTTTAAAATCGCGCCGGCAGCCTCTTGAGAATTTTCTTGATCTGGGCTGCGGCGATGGGATTCTCGGCGCCGCCATTCTTGGCACATATCCTGCCAGCCGCGGCGTGTTGGTGGATTTCTCCGAGCCGATGCTTGGACAGGCGCGTGAGCAGCTCAAGGATTATGCAAACCGGCTCACATTCTTGAACCTCGATTATGGTGATCCCGCCTGGGTCGATGTTGTTCAGTCCCGCGGTCCATTCGATGCAATTGTCTCGGGCTATTCCATCCATCATCAGCCCGACGCCCGCAAGCGTTCGATTTATCAGGAGATTTATTCTTTGCTGAAACCTGGTGGTTGGTTCATTAATATTGAACATATTGCGGCTGCCTCGCCATTGGCCACTGAATTGTTCGAAAACCGCCTTATTAATGGATATTATGCAATTGAACAACGAAATGGCGGTACCCGGACCAGGGAAGAGATGGCTGATGTTTTTTTGAAGCGTCCCGATAAGGATGCGAACAAGCTCCTGTCCGTGGATGTTCAGTGCGGCTGGCTGCATGAAATTGGTTTTGAAGACGTGGATTGTTACTTTCGCATTTATGAACTGGCTGTTTTTGCCGGTTGTCGCCCAGCCTGAAATCGTCGATCAGAGATTGGAAAATACATTATGGCTCAGTTCACCACTCTCACATCCCGTGTCGTCCCGCTTCCCGTCAACGACGTGGACACCGATCAGATCATCCCGGCCCGCTTCTTGAAGGCCACCGATAAGAAAGGAATGGGTGACAATCTCTTTGCAGACTGGCGTTATAACGCCGATGGCTCTCCCAAACCCGGCTTCGTACTCAACCAGCCTGCCTCTGCCGGCTGCCAGATCCTTCTGGCCGGTGATAACTTTGGCTGCGGGTCGAGCCGTGAGCACGCGCCTTGGGCGTTGGCCGGCTTCGGGTTCCGCGCTGTCATAAGCACTTCGATTGCCGATATTTTCCGCAATAACGCCTTGAAGAACGGCCTGATTCCGATCATCGTTGACAAAGAAACCCATAAGATGCTCTTC
>CAZPCR010000334.1:0-4038 GCA_964585035.1 uncultured Anaerolineaceae bacterium | reverse complement strand
ATGATATGCTCCGCTTCGCCGCGGATCGCAGCAGCTTTCGCTTTTGTTGTGTGGATCCGCTCGTGGGTGAAAAGTTGTTTGATCAAGTTGCGCCGTAAAGCGATGCGCGCACCCGTGGTCCTGTCAAGTTTTTTACCTGCTACGCTATGTCGCATTTCTCAATTACTCCAAGGGTTGATCATCTTTAAGGAAGCCTTTTTCGTGCATCTTCTGACGCAGTTCATCAAGGCTCTTTTCGCCAAAGTTGCGTATTGACATGACGGCCGATTCGCCTTTGTCGAGTAGTTCGAGCACGTCACCGACGTTTGTAATGCCTGTGCGCTTTAGCGAGTTAAAGACGCGCACAGAAAGGTCGAGGGCTTCCACCGGCGTTTCCGCCAATTCGCTCGACAAGCGGCTGCCGCCCACTTCGCGTTCAGTAACGACCGTCAACGTTTCCTCATTTATACCAGCGATCAAACGCAAATGGTCTATGATAAGTTTAGCCGATGTACTCAAAGCATGCTCGGGTGAAATAGTGCCGTCGGTCCATATCTCAAGAATGAGCTTGTCGTAGTTTGTGCTCTGGCCCACGCGCGCGGATGTCACTTCCCAATTGACGCGCTTTACCGGGCTGTAGATCGCGTCCACGGGAAGCTCTCCAATCGGCATGTGTCCGCTACGTTCGTTGGCGGGAGAATAACCCCGGCTGCGTTCAACCGTGAATTCAATGTCCAGCTTGGTCTTGGGATTATCAACTGTAAAGAGATACAGGTCGGGGTTGACGATCTCCACCTCGGCGGGAGTGATGATATCGGCAGCTGTAACGGTGCCTTCGCCGCGTACCTCAAGATGCATGCGAGTGCTTTCCACCCCATCCAACTTAAGGCGGATCTGTTTGATCTGCAGGGTCACCTGGATTACATCCTCGCGTACACCGGGGATGTCACTGAATTCATGCAGCACGTCACCGATGCGTATGGAAGTTACGGCTGCACCGTCCAGGGAGGACAGCAATACTCGGCGCAGGGCATTACCCAGCGTCACACCATAACCACGTTCCAGCGGATTGATGACGAATTTACCGTAATTTCGAGCCTCCGCTTCACGCTCGATCTTCGGCATAACCATATTTGTGATACCTGTCACGGTTAACCTCTCCCTTTTAGAAGCAGACGCAATCTATCTGAACCACCTAACGTATCCAAAAGACTAACGGCGCGAATAATATTCAACGATAAGCTGTTCGTTAAGCGTACCTTCTATCTCAGGGCGATCGGGCATCCGGGAGACGCCACCAGCCATCTTTGAAACATCCCGGGTCAGCCATGCCGGGGAGGTGCGCTTCTCGGCCAAGGCGGGCATTTCGCTGAAATAGGTCAACTTGCTAGATCCTTCACGGACCGCTATCTGGTCGCCTTCTTTCAAAAGCATGGAAGGCACGTCGGTACGCCTGCCATTAACCGTAAAGTGACCGTGGGATACCAGCAGGCGGGCCTGTGAGCGGCTAGATGCGAAACCCAGTTTGAAGACGACATTATCGAGCCTGGATTCGAGGATCTGCAGCAGATTCAAACCTGTCAGGCCGCGGCGGCCAAGAGCCGTCTCGTAATAACGATGGAACTGGCGCTCCAGTACTCCATAGACGCGGCGCGCCTTCTGTTTGGCGCGTAACTGGCGGGCAAAGTCGGACTCACCGGTGCGGCTTGCGTTCCGACCGCGGCCGGAGGTCTTGCCGTGCTGACCGGGAGCAAACGAACGTTTTTCAAACGAGCACTTCGGTGTGAAGCAGCGCTCGCCCTTCAAATATAATTTTTCGCCTTCACGCCGGCATAGTTTACAGACCGGGCTAAGTGTTTTTGCCATATATCCATTACCTCACTAAACTAAACGCGGCGCTTCTTGGGAGGCCGGCAGCCATTATGCGGGATCGGTGTAATGTCGGACATCGAGCGAACCCGCAATCCCATCGATTGAACGGCTCGGATGGCATTCTCACGTCCGGGGCCAGGACCTTTAACGAAAAGGTCAACTTCCTGAATGCCCAGCTGCTGGGCAGCTTTGATCGCTTGCTCGGCTGCCAGGCGGGCTGCGAAGGGTGTGCTTTTACGAGAGCCTTTAAAACCGGCGGAGCCAGCGGAACCCCAGGCAATGGTGTTCCCTTCCGAATCGGTTACGGTCACGATCGTATTATTAAAGGAAGCAAAAATATGCACCTGGCCGGAGGACAGGTTGCGTTTCCCTTTTTTGGCGCCACTGGCTGCGCGGCGGGCGGAGCGTACACTTTGAGCCATAATTCATCAACTCCTGTTTATTTCTTACCGCCACGGCGGCGTCCGCGTCCGGCAACTGTCTTCTTGGTACCTTTACGGGTACGGGAATTCGTTCGAGTGCGCTGCCCGCGAACCGGCAGGTTGCGGCGATGTCGCAGGCCGCGGTACGAGCCGATCTCGATTAGGCGCTTGATGTTCATCTGCGTTTCACGGCGCAAGTCGCCTTCCAGCTTGTAATTCTTCTGGACGAACTCGCGGATCGCAGTAACTTCCGCTTCGGTCAAATCCTTGATACGGGTATCTGGATTGACTTTGGTGGCCGCCAATATCTGGTGCGACCGTGTAGGCCCCACACCGAATAAATAGGTCAGGCCCACTTCTACCCGCTTATTGCGGGGTAAATCTACGCCTTCAATTCTCGCCATAGGTCACTCTAGCCTTGTCGTTGTTTATGTTTTGGATTTTCGCAAATCACATATACGACGCCTTTGCGCCGCACAATACGGCACTTGGCGCATCGCTTGCGAACCGAGGGTGAAACTTTCATGATAACTTTCTCCTTACTTTCTCATTCAGCCAAATTAGTGATTATACAGTTTGTTTTTTGTTCCGTCTAGTGCAAAACGCAAATCCAGACAGGTCATGGGACAGTCAGGAGCAGAGGATCTCCTTCGGTGACAGCCACGGAATGTTCGAAATGAGCCGTCAATGACTTATCTGCCGAGATCACAGTCCACTTGTCGCGTAAAATGCGAGTTTCGTGTGTCCCGATCAAAACCATCGGTTCGATTGCGATGGTCATTCCTGGGCGGAGAGGCATTCCGGTACCGGCGGTGCCAAAATTCGGCACCATCGGACCTTCGTGCATTTCCCGGCCAACGCCGTGGCTCGTGTACTCACGTGTAACGTGCAAGCCGCGGCTTTCTACATAATTTTGCATCGCTGCCGAAATATCTCCGGTGCGGAACCCGACACGCATCTTCTCTATCGACGCATATAAGGCACCCTCGGTGATCTCCAACAGACGCTTCGCCTCGGGAGAGATTTCTCCCACCCCGGCCGTGAAAGCCGAGTCCGCTACAAAACCTTCGAACACAGTCCCGCAGTCTGCAGAGACGATGTCGCCTTCATGCAAAATCCGTTTCTTGCTCGGTATGCCGTGGACCAGTTCCTCGTTCACACTTGTACAGATCGAGGCTGGATAGGGCGGTTCACTGTAGCCTTTGAAAGGCGAATAACAACCGTGCTTCTTCAGTACGTCCTCAGCAGCCGCGTTGAGGTCCGCTGTAGAAACGCCGGGTTGTATCAAGTTTTTAACGGTCGCCATGATCTCGGCATTGATACGCCCCGCTTGACGCATGATTTTCAATTCGTCGGGGCTTTTGATATGGATTTGGCGGCCAGAGTTCATTACTTATTTCTTAATCGCGGAGAGCAGCGAGGTCGTAACACATTCGATGGGTTGTGTTCCGTCTATTTCAACGAGCTTATTCTGAACACGGTAATAATTGACCAATGGAGCCGTTTGGTCGAAATAGACATGGATGCGGTGCGCCACGGTTTCGACTTTATCGTCTTCGCGTTGGTAAAGATCGGAACCGTCTATATCACATTTCCCGGCGACTTTGGGCGGGTTGAACTTCTGGTGGTAGATGTGTCCCTGAGCCCTGCAAGTCCAGCGGCCGCTGGCTCGTTCGATCAACACTTCCGGGGCTGCGGTAATGAACGGCACAACATTTACATCACCTTTGAACCCGGCCAGCATCTTCTGCAAGGCGTCTGCCTG
>CAZPCR010000333.1:0-4051 GCA_964585035.1 uncultured Anaerolineaceae bacterium | reverse complement strand
CCATCAGTATTTACGAAAAATCATTGAGGAGATCGATCACTGCAGCAGGCCGGTTATCAGCCTGTACAGGCCGAGCACGGCGAGCGTGATGGCTGAAACCAGGACTAGAGCGTGCCTTCCACGCGGCCCCAGGAAGCTTGTGGTGCCAAAAAGCAGGATGGTAGCGGCCAGCATGATGACCATGGTTACATAGAAAGCAACGATCAGGACCACTGCGTTTGCAGGGCCCTGGTGCCAGGCGCTCAGGAAGGCTGGGCCTAAAACAAGGCTCCAAGCCAGGTAGGGATTGGGATTGAGAAGGTTGACGCCGGCCGCCTGAAGTAGTGTGCGCGGTGCAGGTCCCTTTTGTTCGGAATCTGCCACAGCCGGCTGCTTCCATTGACGATAACTGGCCCAGGCAAGATAGAGGAGAAGAACCCCGCCTGCAACCTGCAAAATCCGCCCCATGACATCCGGGAGGCGGTTGATGACCAGAAGGACAACTAAAGCGATTGGCCCGTCGCTTAATAGAGGCGAGAAAGCGGCAGGCAGGGTCCGTTTCCAGCCCCTTTGTGCCACGCTGGACAGCAAAAAAGCCTGTAAGGGTCCCGGTTGAATTGCCGCGGCGAATGCAAACCCGCCTCCGATGAGGAAATACTCAAACATTTATTCCGACCTGATAAAAGCGGATACAAAACAGGGTTATGTAAGAATTTACAGAGTACTGCATAATTATCTAAACTAATTTTTTGTTTTTACCCTATAAATGATGAAAAAAAGTTTAAAGATTTATGCAAGAAGCAGTAATTGCCCCATCTATTTTACGATAAATTGTACGGATCAAAAATTAATTTGTTTTTTGCTGTCGAACACTTTCGCATCGAGGCAGACCTTTACGACCTGCGGATCAAATTGTTTTCCGGCCTCGGACGCTATGTATTCGATGGCTTTTTCCTTTGACCAGGCCTCGCGATAAGGTCGAGCGGATGTCACTGCATCCCAAACATCCGCGATGGCGAAGATGCGGGCTGAGAGCGGGATTTGTTCGCCCTTCAACCCGCGTGGGTAGCCGCTGCCATCCCACTTTTCGTGATGACAGTACGGAATATCCATTGCAGACTGCAGGTAGTGAATGGGGGAGAGCATATCAAAAGCCAGGGCCGGATGTTTTTTCATGATCACCCATTCTTCGTCCGTCAACTTGCTTGGTTTGAGCAGGATCGTGTCCGGCACGCCCATCTTGCCGATATCGTGCAACAGTGCACCACGACGGATGCCCAGCATATCCTCATCCTTGAACCCGAACAAGGCGGCCAGTTCCAATGTCATTTCCGTAACACGCAGGCTGTGACCCTCGGTCTCCTTATCGCGCAGGTCCATGGCATGCGACCAGCCCTGGATGGTGGCATCATATGCCAGCGTAAGGTCGATGTTAGAACGCTGTAAATTCTCGAATAAAGATGTATTGTCTATTGCCAGGGCGGCCTGGTCGGCGAGGGTGTTCAGGAACTCCAGCCATTCCCCATCGGGTTCAAGCGGAGTGCGGTTGTAGACTTCCAGCACGCCCTTCACGCTGCCTTTTGCTATCAGCGGCACACCGTAGTAACAAACAAAGCCTTCTGCTCCTAAAGCGGCTTTTAAGACCACATCTTCCGGCTGATCCTTGAGATCCGCGACCTGGACAAGCTTACGTTCCAGCGCAACCCGACCCGCATAGCTCTCGCCCAGCCGCAGTTTTGCTTTCTCGGCAGCCCGGGTTCGGAAACCGACCCCGGCAGTGTATTCGAGAGATTGATATCCACTGCTTAAAGTCAATACGTCGGCGGCGTCCACACCCAGTTCCTTTGTAACCTGATTAAGGATCACTGTCAGGCTCGTGCGCAGGTCGAAACTGGAGATGATCACCTGGTCGATGGCACGCAGGGCGACGAGATGCCCCAGTTGGCGTTGGATCCTTTCTTCCGACTGTTTGCGCTCAGTGATGTCATGGCCGATGCCCACCAGCCCGATCAATTTACCCTGCGAGTCTCGCAATGGCACTTTCGTCGTCGATATCCAACCCGCGCGACCCGCCGCATCAACGATTGTTTCCTCACGGTTGATGATCGCCTGGCCGGATTTAATGACGGTTTGATCGTCAGCATGATATTGGGCGGCTATTTCAGGAGGATAATAATCAAAATCGGTCTTGCCAATTGTCTCCTCGACCGACGCGGCCCCCATCCGTCGGGCATCGACGATGTTTTTGAGAATAAAGCGGCTCTCTACATCCTTGGCATAGACGACATCCGGCAGGTTATCGATCAGTGTGCGAAGGAGGTTGCGCTCAGTCGTCAGTACTTCTTCCGCCTGCTTGCGTTCGGTGATATCGTGATTAAAACCCACAATTCCTGTAATATTCCCCGCGCGATCCCGCAGCGGTACCTTGGTCGTCAGAAACCATCCTTGCCTATTATCCTTATAGGTTAACGGTGTCTCCTTCTCGAGCAACGGTTCACCCGATTGAATAACCTGCTTTTCTTCGGCGTCAAATTGAGCGGCCTGTTCCCTGGAGTGGAAATCGAAGTCCGTCTTTCCCACCACCTGCTCCAGTGTATCTGCTCCCAGTGTTCGTCGATGCGCATCATTATCCATGAGGATGCGGCCCGTGACATCTTTAATAAAAATACTATCCGACAGCGTGTTGACCAGGGTGTTCAGCAAGTCGCGCTCTGCCGTCAAACCTTCTTCCGCCAGCTTGCGTTCTGTAATATCGATCAGGCTGCCTTCATAATATAAAGAGTTTCCGTCTCCATCGCGTATGACCCGAATATGGTCTTCCGTCCAAAATGTGGTTCCATCTTCTCGTTTGAACTCGGCCTCGAAGTTGGAAACAATATCGTTCTTCTTTATTTCGCTCTTGAACTTTTCGTCAGAAGCAGGATCGACATAAAGTTCCGTTACGTTTTCGGCCAACAATGATTCCCGGTCATGATAACCAAACATTTTAACCATCACACTGTTGGCTTCCAGGATGCGTCCATCCGCTGCCGTACGATACAGACCGATGGGCATATTTTCAAACAGCGTCCGATATTCCTGCTCCGATCTGGCCAGCGCCAATTCCGTCTGTTTAAGCTCGGTGATATCGCGGGTCAACTTGGCGAAGCCTAGCAACTCCCCGGATTCGTCGCGTAAAGCGTTGATCGCCACGTCGGCCATGAATTGTGAGCCATCCTTACGCATCCGTATACCTTCTTCGTGGTAATGGCCCGTCCGGCTGGCGATCTCCAGTTCGTGCTCAGGCTTTCCATTCTTCCGATCGTCATCCGTATAGAACCGGGAGAAATGTTCACCGATGATTTCCTCGGCCCGGTAACCTTTAATATGCTCCGCCCCGGAATTCCAACTGACGATGTGACCGGTTGCATCCAGCATAAAAATGGCATAATCCTTGACACCCTCCACCAATAGACGGAAGTGCTCTTCACTGCGCTGTAGCTCTGCTTCGGCCCGCTTCCGCTCGGTAATATCTATCAATGAAATGATCACCTTGGATAATGAATCCTCAAAGCCGGGAGCTGCGGACCAGTTCATATCCACATTGATCAAACGGCCATCCAGGGTTTTATTGACCGCTTCATTTCCGAACCTGGTTTTGCCTGCAGCAATGTTATTAAGTTCTTGTTGAAAAGCATGGTCCGGTTCGTCTTTTAATATACCTGCGAAACCCTTGATTAGATCATCTTTTCCTTCAGCCCCCAACAGTTTGATAGCAGCCGAGTTGACATCCACAACTTTAACGAGAGCTGCGCATTCCTCTACCACTTCCGGGTGCAATCTAAAGTACTCCCGGAAAATTTTGATGCCTTCTTTGCCCAACTCATCCAACCGCTGTTTGACGGCTGAGAAATCCTCCTCCCAGAGCGCGATGGGCGAATCTTCGAACAAACCTTTATAACGCGCTTCGCTCGAGCGCATAGCTCCCTCCGCCTTTTTGCGCTCGGTGATGTCTATCACGGAAACAATCACTTTGATTAATGATTCTTCATAACCGGGGGCGGCGGACCAATTCAAATTGATATTGATCAAA